>CAITGN010000072.1:0-2389 GCA_903891965.1 uncultured Bacteroidota bacterium | reverse complement strand
TAGGAGAAGTGACTCCTAGTAAACAAATCCAAACCAATTCATTTTTAATTTATACGAGTAGCCAAGCAGGCGATTTTGAATTTAAAGCAAAGTTTAAAATATCTAAAGGAGGAAATAGCGGAGTCAATTACCGTAGTGAAGAACTTGCAACTATTCCCTATGCTTTAAAAGGATATCAAGCAGATATAGATGGAGAAAATGTGTATACTGGTCAAAACTATGAAGAAAGAGGAAGAGGCTTTCTTGCCATGCGTGGCCAAAATGCAACTATTAATAATTCAAAGGATGCCTTTATCATTAAAACGATTGATAATTCAGATACACTTAAGTCAAAAATTAAAGTAGATGATTGGAATGAAATTCATTTAATTGTAAAAGGCAATAACATGAAACATTATATTAATGGAAAATTAATGAGTGAAACTACAGACAATGATTCCTTAAACAGCAAACTATCAGGGCTGATTGGACTACAAGTGCACGTTTCTAAAGAAATGAAGGTTGCCTATAAAAACATTCAACTTAAAATTGAAAAACTATGAACCCTATTAAAATAGCAACCGCTCAATTTGAAAATAAAAGTGGTGACAAGGCATACAACCTCTCTGTTATTGATGAATTAGCTAGAAAAGCATCCTTAGAAGGTATTGAAGTGATTTCATTTCATGAATGCTCTATAACCGGCTATACTTTTGCTTCAAAATTAAATAAAGAGGAATTTTTAGCAGTAGCAGAATTTATTCCTGATGGAGCATCTGTTCAAGCTTTAATAAACATTGCTAAAAAATATAAAATTATTGTATTAGCAGGCTTATTTGAAAAAGATAAAAATGATAATATATACAAAGCCTATGTATGCGTGAATGAAAATGGGCTTATTGCAAAATATAGAAAATTAAGCCCCTTTATTAATAAATATATAAGTCCGGGAAATGAATATTGCATTTTTGATTTAAAAGGATGGAAATGCAGCATACTTATATGCTATGATAATAATATTATAGAAAATGTAAGGGCTGTAAAATTATTAGGTGCCGAAATTATATTTATGCCACATGTAACTATGTGCACCCCTTCTACCAGACCAGGTGCAGGTTTTGTAGACCCTGCTTTATGGCATAATCGCCTAAATGACCCTATTACCCTTATAAATGAGTTTGATAGTTTAAAAGGCAGGGCTTGGCTAATGAAGTGGTTACCTTCAAGAGCTTATGACAATGCAGTGTATGCCATTTTTTCAAACCCCATTGGCATGGATGATGACCAATTAAAAAATGGCTGTTCTATGATTATAGACCCCTATGGGGATATTATTGCCGAATGCAGAACATTCGATGACTCATTTGTATCAGCTGAATTAATACATGCTAATATTGAAAAAGCGGGAGGTACCAGGTATTTAAATGCGAGAAGGCCAGACATGTATAAAGATATTATTGGCAAAGAACATGAAACTGTTCTTAAAGTTGCTTGGATGAATAAATAGCTATTTAAAACAAAAACTCCGAAATCTTGCGAAATCGGAGTTATTTATGTGCTTTAGGGGGGGTGTTTATTGTTTAAGAATTAACCCTGTTTAGTTTTAAACTTAGCTGTTCCTATTTCAAATATCTTAGCTATTTTGTGATTATCAGGGTTTAGTAATATTTTCAATAATAATGACCTGAGCTCCTTATTTTCCTTTGCTACAGTAGCATATTTCTTTTTATAATTGGAAATTTTTTGCTTTTCGGTAAGTGGGGTCTTTTTCATTCTAATTATGTCTTTGTTTAAAAAAATCAAATTTATAATTATTATAATTCCAGCAAAAGATTGCTTGTGTATGCAAAACAATACATTGTGTAAAATAATTGATACATTGTATTTGTTACAATTATATATAATGATTAAATTATATCTAACTATTATAAGCTGAAATAAGGTCAGATGGATTGCCTCCATGAAACCTTTTAAAAGATTTATAAAAGGAACTTCTGGATGAATAACCAACCTCCTCAGCCAATGCTTCAATGGTTAAATTATTATAAATAGGATCTTTTATAATTTGAACAAAATACTCAATTCTATTTTTGTCTATCAATTCGTCAAAAGATAAACCATAAATATTTTTAATATAAATTTTGATGTCGTCAACTTGTACATTTGATATTTTTGCAAAATCTTGAATATTTGCATTCTTATTAATAAAATATAAATGAACATAAAAATTAATGGTGAATTCTGAATCATTAACAATTTTTTGTTTAATGTCAAATAAATTGCTTAAAGAAATAGTAGCAAATGACCTATTTAAAAAAATGGGTCTATAGAGAAAAATTAAAAGAATAAAAATACGAAAGTAGAATAATACAAAAGCATTAAATAAAATATTATCAATTTTTGTTATACT
>CAITGN010000071.1:0-3850 GCA_903891965.1 uncultured Bacteroidota bacterium | reverse complement strand
CTCTAAAAGAAGGCCCAACTCCAATTTGAGCTGCAGCGCCTACATGAAAAGAAGCTGCATTGCGATCTACATTTACATTGTTAACACTTGAAAAATTTTGTCCCAACTTAATGCCGAGGGCAAATTTATTTTGTGCTTGAGTATTCAACACTATAATACTCATTAAAAAAAAGAATAGTTTTTTCATATCGTTCAAATAGGTGTCTTGTAAAATTAGATGTCTTGTAAAATTAATTATTATTTCTAAGTCAATTCAATTAAAGTAATTTCTGGCAAAATGCCCACCCTGCCAGGATATCCTAAAAATCCAAAACCTCTATTAACATATAACTGCTGGTCTTTATTATCATAAATACCTGCCCATTGTTTGTAAACCCATTGAACGGGGCTCCATTTAAAATAAGGGTTCTCTAGTCCAAACTGCATACCATGGGTATGACCCGATAAGGTTAATTGAATATGGGAATACTTTGGAATTACTTCCGCTTCCCAATGGCTAGGATCGTGACTCATTAAAATAACTATATCTTCCTTGCTAACGCCTTGCATGGCTAAATCCATTTTACCATACTTAGGAAAACGCGCTTTGGCACCCCAATTTTCAATGCCTACTATTTTAATTTTTTCTTCATTTTTTTCAATACTTATATTTTCATTCATAAGTAAACGCCATCCTAAATTATCATGCACTTGTTTTAGCGCTTCTAAGTTTTGCTTTTTCTCTTCTGCCGTATCCCATTTTACATAATCTCCATAATCATGATTACCTAATGTACTATACACACCATGCGGGGCTTTAATTTTTCCAAATACATCCATCCAATCATGCATTTCTGTGGCACGGTCATTCACTAAGTCCCCTGTAAATAAAACAATATCTGCATTTTGCTTTTCAATTAATTCAATGCCTTTTAATACCGCGGCTTTGTCTTTTAAACTTCCACTATGTATATCACTAATATGAATTATTTTAAAACCTTTGAAGGCAAGCGGCAAACCTTTTAAAGCCACTTTCTTCTTAATGAGTTTATAATTATACTTATTCCCAAACCCATACAAAAGCGAAAAAAATAATGTAGAAGACAAGCCTACTCCTAACCAACTTAAAAAAGTAGACCTTGGAATCCCTTTTTCCGTATTCATGAATTTTGCACCCGCCATAGAGGCCGCCTGGCCCATGGTCCAAAAAGCCCCTCTTCTTAAATCATCCACTAAGAAAAACAAAACCATAAAAACCTGGGTCAAGACCCAGCCAATACCAATAGAGAAAATGTACTGCTTAAAATAAGGGTTCGTGATATAAGGAAATAGCAAGAAGGAGCCAATGCTCAGAATACACATTGCCCAGTAAATTAGGCCCATCGTGGTCCTCGTACCATTGGACGCCCCCTGTGTCAAGATTCTTAATACATGGTAGATGTAAAAGTCAATGAGAATCAATACAGCCATGAAAATGACTAGAAACAAGGGGTTGCGCATAATATAATTTAAAGCACAAAATTAAGGCCAAATTGTTAGCATTTATGCCTTATTTTTGGCAGAAATTAAGGATATCCAGTTTATGGCTAGAATAATAGGAATAGCGAATCAAAAAGGGGGTGTGGGTAAAACCACTTCCGCCATAAATATTGCGGCAAGTTTGGCCGTACTGGAATACAGAACCTTATTAATTGATGCCGATCCTCAAGCAAATAGTACTACAGGTGTTGGATTTGATTTACATAATATTACCACCAGTTTATACGATGGTATGATTAACCAAACACCCCTGGCCGATATTATATTAAAATCGGAAATTCCTCATTTAGATGTGATCCCCTCTCATATTGATTTAGTAGGTGCAGAAATTGAGTTAGTGAACCTTCCTAATAGAGAGAATGTATTAAAAGAATTAATTGCCGCTATATCCGATCAATACGATTTTATTATAATTGATTGTCTACCTTCTTTAGGTTTAATTACAGTAAATGCATTGGTTGCTGCAGACAGCGTTATTGTTCCAGTACAATGTGAGTTTTTTGCATTAGAAGGTTTAGGCAAATTATTGAACACCATTAAAATTGTTCAAAGCCGATTAAACCCTGAACTGCAAATTGAAGGTATTTTAATGACCATGTATGATGGAAGACTTCGTTTAAGTAATCAAGTGGTAAGTGAGGTAAGAAAGCATTTTGATGAAATGGTATTCTCTACCATTATTCATAGAAACACGCGATTAAGTGAAGCGCCAAGTGTGGGCAAGCCTGTTATTTTATATGATGCAGATAGCAAGGGCACGGTAAACTACTTAAACCTCGCTAAAGAAATTTTACAAAAAAATGGCATGACGAATATGAGTAATGCCGAGCGTATAATAGATTAATTATGAGCAAGAGCACACCTAACAAAGACCTCATTGGAAAAGGACTTCGCTCTCTATTGCAAAACATAGACGCGGATTATAAAAACCCAGCAGGTAGAGTACAACCAGCGGTAATAGAAAAGGCAGTAGCTAGTAATCGTGTAGCCTTAAGTGAGATTGTTGTCAATCCAAAGAATCCAAGAAAAGATTTTGATGAAAAAGCATTGAAAGAATTAGCCAATTCTATTCAAATGCATGATTTAATACAACCTATTACAGTTGCGCAATTAGCCAATGGCAAATATCAATTAATTGCAGGTGAGCGTCGTTTTCGTGCCGCCAAATTAGCAGGCCTAAGCGATTTACCTGCTTATGTAAGAACAGGCAACGATAAAGAGTTATTAGAACTTGCCTTACTTGAAAACTTACAAAGAGTTGATCTTAATGAAATTGAAATTGCATTAAGTTATCAGCGCATGATGGAAGAATTAAGCTACACACAAGAAAAGGTAGCCGAGAGAATGGGCGTGGACAGGTCTACCATTTCTAATTATATAAGATTACTAGAACTTCCTCCTAGCTTGCAAGCAGCGCTTCGTAATGGTAGCTTAAGTGTAAGCTTAGCGAAATTATTATTAGGTAAAGAAATAGAGAAACAATTATTCTTATTTAAAGAAATAACTGAAAAGGGTTTAACCGTAAAACAAACAGAAGAGCTAATTCGTAAAATGAATTTAGCGGGCAAGGCCTATACCTCATCTGTGGCTACTGCAAAAAATCAGTTATCTCCTGTGTACAAAAAATTAGAAGATAAATTAACCAGTCATTTATCTACCAAGGTTATTTTGCAACACCAAAAAAATGGTAGCGGAAAAATTACTATTGAATACTCAGATCTTAATGGTTTAAATAAAATATTAGAGGCAATGCAATTAAGCATTAGCTAGTTGTATTTTTTAAAAAGGAATTTATTTAGGATGCGGCTACTATACACTTTACTACTGCTGCTAATAATGCAGCCCTCTGCAAATAGCCAAGATAGCGCCTATATTAAAAAAACCGATACCCTTCAACATCATATACCCAGAAGAGCCACTAGAAGATCGGCCATTTTACCAGGTTGGGGACAGATTTACAATAAACAATATTGGAAAGTTCCTTTAGTATATGGAGTGCTTGCGATACCCGCCTCCACTTATGTGTACAATAATGATTTGTACCTTAAAACAAAGTTTGCCTATGAAGCGAAGTTTAAAGCAGAGAATGGAGATAATAGCGACCTATCCAAAATTGATTCAAAATTGCAAAACTTAAGTATTGGCTCTTTACAGAGTTACCGTAATATATTTAGAAGAGATAGAGACTACTCTATTATGTGGTTTATACTTGCCTGGGGCGTGAATGTTGTGGACGCGACGGTATCAGGCCAGTTGAAAGAATTTGATGTAAGTGATAATTTGTCTTTTAGAATGGTGCCTTATGTACAACCTCAACAACAACAAACGGGAT
>CAITGN010000070.1:0-2131 GCA_903891965.1 uncultured Bacteroidota bacterium | reverse complement strand
TGGAACGATGGATGGCTTTTGATACACTGTACCTTTTGGGATAATGGGATCTAAAGAGTCTTGATTATTAGTATACAATTTATCAAATAAATCATAGCCTAAAAAATCTCTAGTATTGGTTAATTGTAAATCAGAAGTGGCTGCATGACCTGTTAAATCATAAGACATGAACATCAAAAACAAATAAGTCTTTTTAGGTGTCCAGTTTTCAGGTGCATAGTTCATTAACTTAAATTCAAATGGCATATCTGCAGGATCCATTTGTTTAATATAAGCGTTCACGCCTGCTGTATAAGCGTCCACCGTCTCTTTCATTTCAGGATTATTGGCATTAATATTCGCCTCTGTTTTTTCTGCACCATAGACCATACCTAGTCTTCTAAAAAAGCGGTCTATGGATAATTTATCGGCACCCGCAATTTCACTTAACCTTCCAGATGCCACTCTTGTTTGAAAATCCATTTGCCACAATCTGAATTTTGCATGTAAATACCCTTGTACAAAATAAGCGTCTTTATCATTGTCTGCATAAATATGCGGCACTAGTCTATCATCTAGATAAACATCTACATTTCCTACTAATTCATCTGCTATTATGGAAGCGTCAAAATTGGTATTTACCTTTTCTGCATTTTTCCAGAAACCATGTTGTGGTGATAAGAAATAACCCAGCTTAGGCGACTTGGTTGTACCTATTGATAATTGTGTATTTAAAACTAATACTAAACTAGTGGTTGCAATAGCCGAGGCAATAAATGGTAGTAAACGCATAAGAAATATTTAGAGAACTAAATTAAGATATTATTTGGCAATTTCTTGCTTAAAAAACTGAACTTGATCATTCAATGATAAATAGGGATATAAACTTAATAATCGCTCGCTTTTAGCGATACAGTTTTGTAAAAATTCTTTATGTTGTGTAGAGCCTGCGAAGAAAGGCTTGTGCTGCACAGCCAATTGTAATTCAGCCACCTGTTTCATAATGCCTTGGGTTTCCTCATTCATATAGGTCTCAACCCACTTCTCCCAAACATAATTAGAAGCTGCATAATTGGGGTGTACTAAATCTTCGGCATAAAAACGGTAGTCTCTTAAATCGTCAATTACATATTCATAGGAAGGGAAGTAAGCAACATTTTCAGTGCTATCTACTATTTCATGCACCGATTGAATGAGCACTGCCTTGCTCCTATTATTTTCTACCAAGCCTTCTCTTAAATGACGCACAGGACTAATGGTAAATATTATTTGCAGATGAGCATTAAATTGCAATAAGTCCTTAACCATTTTATTTAATAATAATACTAAAGCGTCTGGCTTCATTAATGCTTTGTCAAACCAAGCAGCTGGTGCTTTATGATTATTAGCAACTACCTGTCCTGTAGCAAAGGGAGATTGACTATTTAATTGATACACCCAAGCAGAACCCAGTGTAATAACTATATGATCGGCTGTTTTTAAAAATGCATGCGCTTTAGAAATGGAATGATTTATTTTATCTAATGCATCCTTTGAGCTTATCCCGGAATAACGACTATGGTGCTGCCAACTATTCCATACTTCATTTAATTCAAATATATCGACTTCAGTATATTGCTTATTTTGAATGCAGTCGGACAAAGAATTTGCAACACTAATAGGATTAAACAAAACACCATGCGGGTTTTCAAATACCTTAAATAAATGAGTATTTAATTTAGCCCCCATATTTTCAGAAAAGCAAGAGCCTATTAAAAATAAATTATCCCTATACCCAATAGAGTTTTCAGCACGTTTTGAAGCAAGGGTTAATTTAAATTTTAATGCGCTCATCTAAGGCCTTTTATTTTAAGGGAAACATTCTTTGTTTCATTGCTTCGTATAAAATAATACCAGCAGCCACCGAAACATTAAAAGAATCAAAGTTGGTAGCCATAGGAATTTTGAAAAAATAATCGGCTGCCTTGGCTAAATAAGGTTGCACCCCTCTGCCCTCATCTCCCATAATAATACAGGAAGGAATGGTTAAGTCTAATTCATGAATATTTTTATCGGCGCGCATTTCACTAGTGAAAACTTGTATACCATTTAAATGAAGTAAGTCCACCGCTTTTAATAAACTATTCACTCTTACAATATGTATATGTTCAAG
>CAITGN010000069.1:0-2274 GCA_903891965.1 uncultured Bacteroidota bacterium | reverse complement strand
TCATCATCTAAATCAAACACATCAACAATACCATCGCCATCAGAATCAATACAACCATTTATGCTTGCATCCGTTGCATAATTATAAGTATAAGTTCCAGAATAAATTCCAGATTCATTTGCTGTTTCCAATGCATTAGCAAATCCATTTAAGCCATAAGGTCCTATTGCAATAGCACCTGCAACATTCGTGGTGGTAGTAGAGGTTCCCGAAGGAGTTGTTAAATTAATAATATTACCTGTTGTCAACACCCCTTTAACTCCTGATTCTTTTGCATCTGGACAACCATCACCATCAGAATCTAAATCCAAACGGTTTGGAATCCCGTCGCCGTCGGTGTCAATGTCAATACAATTTCTAGTTCCAGGATTAGTATAAAGCCCCAACTCCCCTATTTGCATGCCATTCGCAGCTTGGGTTCCCAAAGGAGTAGTTTTGTAAACTAAAATTTTTATAGAAGTTATATTACTATACCCTCTACTAAAAGGATAACGAGTAGTAATGGAAACATCAGCCATATTATCTATAGTTTCTGTTCCAAGCAAAATCGCATTCGAACCAATTCCTGTATAAATTTTAATATCCGCTTTTACTATATTGTCTCCTGGTGCACCATAATCATTTACAATTGAAAAACCATCTGCATGAAGCGGGGACGTAGTATTTAAAGTAAAAATTATTGGGGTAGCAGTAAAATCATCACCAGCTATTGGACTAGCTGTTGTACCAGGTCTAAAAACTTCAATCCCATTTGATAAAACACCATCAATATAAATATCTGGAGTTGCATAGGAATATGCTGCAAGATAGGCACCGCCCGTCCATGAAATGGATCTCCAATAAGTAGGTCCATAAAAATCAGTTACTGCACTAATGGTTGAACAATTTTGTTCAGCAGCATCTAATACACCATCATTGTCATCATCATCATCCAGAAAATCTACAATAATATCTCCATCAGTGTCTGTGCAAGAATAAGCTCTTGAAGCAATATTATTTGAATAATCAGATTCAGTTACAGTAGTGTTCGTTGTCCATGAGCTTAAATTAAAAGGTCTGTTGGTTGTTCCCTTATCATTCACTACTACATAAATCGTGGTAGTATTGAAAACTAATGATGCACTCATTGAAACATTCAATGTTCCTGATGCAGGTATTGAAACGGTGGTAGTATAAGTCCCAATTAAATTGGCAGCTGTTGTTGTAGGATTTGCATCATAAATAGATACATAAGTTCCAACAGGCAAAGCCAAAGTTCCAGAATTTGTTATGGTTGCAGAAATAGTTGCAGAAGGGCAATTACCAGTGATAGAATTAATGGTTATAGAAGCATTTGCTTGCGCTTGAAGCTTACTTGTAATAGAACTTATTCCAATAAAAAAGACTAAAATACATACCCTGCTAAAAGAGCGAATAAAAATATTCTTCTTTTTAGTATAAAGATGATAAAGCCTTGTAAATCTATCGATTGACATTCAGATACGGATATTGGGTATCTGCAAAAATTCTATAAAAAGATGACTAATGTCATAGAATGAATTCTAGAATTTATAGAATATTTAAAATAGTTTTAAACATTCGTAGACTTAAATCTATTCTATAAAAATCAATAGATTTAATTCTATTGTCTAGTATTTAAATATTCAGTAGAGATAATTCTATTTGTAAATATTAAAATAATTCTAATTTGCATTAACAATGATTCCCCAAGCAATGTTAAAAATAACAGAAAAAGTAAAAGATGATATATTAGAAATTATATTTTCTGATAAACAACTTCATAGTAAAAATTATACTATTTTATGTGAAAAAGGAAGTGAAATTATGAAGGGTAAAATTGCCGGTTTCACACAGCGTACTTGCTTATACATTGGTGAATTGAAAAAAGGGAAATACCAATTTCAAATGGACGAACAGAATGTTACAACATTTGAGGTTATTTGATCTTCAGTTCTTTAACTAACAAAGAATATTCTTACAGTAGTACCCTTATTTTCTATACTATCTATTTCTAATTTAGCTTTCATTAGTTTTATAATATTTCTTATAATTTGGTAGCCTACCCCGTTTCCTTTTTTATACTTAGGCAAATTCTCCACTTCATCTTTACTTTTACCAGTCATTAAATACTTCGCCATAGAAGCACTCATGCCCACACCGGTATCTTGCACTTTAATTATATATCCAGATTTGCTTTCTTCTAAAGAAATATGAATATTGCCTTTCTCAGTGGATTTAATGGCGTTCATTAAGATATTATACATTAATACCCTC
>CAITGN010000068.1:0-6163 GCA_903891965.1 uncultured Bacteroidota bacterium | reverse complement strand
GTTTTGTCTACGTTCCTTTGTTTGGATGGATTTATCAATTTGCCACCGTTATTGTAGATAGAAAAGACCATAATAGTCGAAAAGCAAGCTTTGATAATATGGTAAAGGTTTTAGACAATGGACTTGATATGTTAATTTATCCAGAAGGCACTAGAAATAAAACATCTGAACCCTTAAAATCATTTTACGATGGGGCTTTCAAGTTATCGGTTGATACACAAAAACCCATTATTCCAGTAGTACTATTGAATACAAAAAAAATACTTCCTGCAAAACCTATTCTTTATTTTACTCCTGGTAAAATTGATATGCATATTCTTCCTGCTATTTATCCGCAAGGATATGATAAAGATAGTTTGAAGCAAGCCGTCTATGATGTAATGGCTAATTACTACTTAGAAAATAATGGTAAGAAATAAGATAGCATCTTACTAGTAACTTGAAGAAGAGAAGGTTCTACTTCTATTAATTTTCAAGTCCCTTAAGATACCCGATTTAGGGTTCACTGTTATACTAAATGAACGGTACATACCAATAGGCGTTACATTAATTGATAATTGCCAGCAGTGCATCTCGCGTGTGATAAACATGCTTAATTGTTGAATACTAGCCTTAGCTACATCCACATAACCGGTTCCTCCTAGTTTCCACTTCGGCGTTAAACTAAAGTCCCCATTAAAATTTAAACTAGAATAGGTTTGTAATTTAAATCCAGAATAATCGGGTTTGATCATTCTTGAAAACTGGAAAGAATAAGAAACAGTTAAACTCCAAGGAATAGTAAAATCGGTAAACTCAGCAGGATTGGCTTTTACATACTGCAATTGTCTTTGTTGTTCATCAGGGGTCATGAAGGGGTCTAAAGGAATTTCTTTTTTCTTAGAGGCTGCATCTTCCTTTGATTTGCTTTTAAAAGAAGTAGAGATAGAAACACCCCCATTGGTAATACTACCGAATTTAAATTTAGTGGGGTCTATGTCTAATTTATTCACTCTGAAACCTTGATTGTCAGTAGCATAAGGGTCTAAACTAAATGAAGAAGATATATTAAACTTGTCAAACAATAGCGTACGCGCATAAAAATTAAAATTGCCTAATTGAAAACTATCGGCAAGGAAATTATAATTAGAAGTAAAACCAAAGCCTTCAATTAATTTTACTTTTTTAAAGCTTTCAGCACTGGTATCTTTTTTGTCTTTTACTTTCATCTCAAGTAAATTATCCAATCCAAAACTTAAACCACCGAAAGTACCTTCTGAATAAGCACCCCCTAAAGCACCTCCATCAAATTTAGAAAAACGATAAGTTCTTCCTGAAGTATCTATTTGGGTTGAATAATGGTAAGATTTTGCTAAATCGGGTGAATAGTTAAAAGAAATACTAGGCCTTAATTCATGGCGAATAGCTTGTACATAATCGCTTTTGAATTTATAAGTACCAAAAATTCTACTAGCAGTTCCTACTCCAAAACTTACATGAGGTGCTCTAAAAAATCCTTTTTCATAACTCGTATCCACCTTATTTAATTTACTATTCCATGACTTTGTATTTTGTTGACCAAACCATTTTTCATCAAAACCAATAGATGGTGTAATAGTGATAGGGCCTAAAGATGGAAGAGAAACACTGATAGGAATATTATGCGTGGCACCCCACTGCATGGTATCTAATAATCTATTGATATTAAAAGCGGAATCATAAAATGACATTTGGTTTTGAAATGAACCATTATACCCAATGCCTAATTTTTCATACCATTTACCTGCACCAATTTGTTCTTTAGATTGAAAAGGATATAAGGTGAGTGCATTAAAATTAATATTAGGTAAACTTAAATTCACCAAGCCCAAATTATTGTTTTGGTTATGATTTAAGTTCACTGATAAATTATACTTATTATTCCATGACTTATTATAACTAATGGAAGAACTAATTTGGTTTTGATAATTCTGATAAGGATTATTAAGTAAGTAACTATTATACTTCGTGCTACCAAAATTAACATTGGCAGAAAAACTAGTACCCGGCAAGGCTCTTGAGTCCATAGAATGAGACCAGTTAATCATAAAGGTTTTGCCCCCTGTAAATTCAGTAGCTAAATTCACATTTCTATTAAGTATTTTGGAATTTTGTAAACTCAAATTAAAATTACCAATGTATTTATAGCGTAAAATATATTTGGAATTTAAATTCGCGCTCCATCCTCCATAAGAATAAATATTACTTCTTATGGTAGCGTCAAAATTATCACTCAGTACTTTATAATAACCTAAGCCTTCAAAACCTAAACCAAAATCTTCACTGGTTGAAAAAGCAGGCGCCATGAGACCAGAATGCTTTCCTCTTGATAAAGGGAAAATTCCAAATGGAATGCCTATGGGAAATGGCACGCCTTCAAATTCTGGGAAGGCCGGGCCTGATACTCCAATTTTATCCGTAATAATTTTTAATCTATTGGTTCTAAAAGCAAAATGGGGATCATCTAAATTACAGGTGGTAAATCTGGCCTTCCATGCATAAGCCTGGTCTTGAGTCACTTTTTTCATGGTGGTGGCATTAATAAAAATTTCACCTTGTTGGAAATTTGTATTTTTTGTCAAGCCCTTACCAGACTTCATATTAAAATAAATGGAATCATTTACAGAAGTCATACTACCCTCTTTAAATTTTGGATTACTTAAAGGATTACCTGTGGTATCCTTTGCTCCATAGGCTTTAATATTTTGACTCTGTTGATCGTAAACAATAGTGGCCGCCTCTAACTCAGAAGTTTTATACACTGTTTTTGCTTTGCCATACAAAAAGAACTCTTTAGTAGACATAATCATCACTCCAGAATCTTCTGCATTGTAATTAACAGGGGTATCAATACTATCTTTTGAAATTCTAATAGACCTTACAGCACTGGTATCGCTTTTCTTGGAAAGACTGTCTGTTTTAGCAGAAATACTGTCTTTTACAGGGGCTTGAATTTTGGCCTGCGCAAAAACACACATTATGGGCATTAAAACTATTGTTAATGTTAGTAAAATGCTACCATTTACAATAGAACGCCTGTATTTTACGTTATTTTTGTGTCCTGCTATTATCACAGCAGCAAAAATAAACTAAAACAGCATTAAGGCACTGATTATGAAGCAAAATAGACTGATTTTAGCAATTACTTATAGCCTGGTTGCCCTTTTTACCCTAATTGGCATAAGTACGGAAGCCCAAAACACACCTAAAACCATCAAACGTATCATTATTGACCCAGGTCATGGTGGCACGGATCCGGGTTCTAATGGCAAATATTCCACTGAAGCAGCGGTGTCCTTAGCCATTTCTTTAAAACTAGAAGAATACATTAACCAATCTATACCTGATGTGGAAGTGGTACTTACCCGCAGAACAGATATCTATAATTCTGTGGTAGAAAAAGCCAATATTGCCAATGCCGCCAAAGGTGATTTATTCATTTGTATACATACCAATTCCGCGAATCCTAGTAGAGATAGAGAGATAATTGGCTACACCAATAAAACATACACTGTAAAGAAAAAAGGAGTTAAAAGAAAAGTAACTAGAAGAGTGCCTTTATATAAAACCACCTACACCCCAAGTACAGCAAAGGGTACAGAAACATTTATATACAATGTAGGTAAGTCAGATCAAAAAAAGGATATGGCCAATGAAGCAGTGGATGATGTGGTAGAAAAATTAGACTCTGTTTCAATAAAGCAAATTAAAGAAATTGAAGAGGCCGATCCTACCCGTTCAATGATGGTAAGTTTATTAACGCAACAATTTTTCCAAAGAGCTGCAAGCCTTGCCTTAACTATTGAAGAAGAATTTAAAGCGGCTGGTCGTATTAGCAGAGAGGCCAAACAAAGACAGAAAGGAATTTGGGTACTGGCTGCTGTGCAAATGCCGGCTGTACTGGTGGAAACTGGCTTCATTTCCAACCCTGAAGACGAGGACTACCTTAATAGCGATGATGGGCAAAATCAAATTTGCGAGGTAATTACCAAATCAATTATTAGGTATAAAAATTCACTGGAAAACCAGAAAAAGACAAATACCAATTAGCTCCCCTTTTTTAGCTAATTTTACATAAAGTTTATTTAATTCACTCAAGATGAAAGTATCAAACGAAACCAAGGTGGGGGCGCTTACAGTAATAGCTATTACCTTAATGATCATAGGGTTCAATTTTCTAAAAGGTAAAACTATATTTCAACCAGGAAATTATATTTATGCAAAATATGCAGACACCAAGGGATTGATTGTATCTAACCCCGTTTTTGTAAATGGTTTTCAAGTAGGAACCGTATTTGAAATTGAAAATCAAAAAGATAATTTAGCCTCTATTGTTGTATCTGTTAAATTAAATGAAGCCTATAAAATTCCAAATAACTCGGTAGCTACTATTCAAGATAATCCTTTAGGCATTAGTAGTATTAGTATTGTACTGGGCAATGCAACTTCTTATATTAATTCTGGAGATACTATTAAAACGGCACCAGCTACAAGCTTATTGGGCGATTTTGTAAATACCCTATCTCCTTTAGGTGAAAAAACTAAAAACGCGATTACCTCTTTAGATAAAGTATTGAATAATATTAATCATGTCTTAGATGATAAAAACAGACAAAACCTTGCAGAAGTATTAGAAAATTTAGCGGCTACTACCAAAAGTTTAAATAGCTCCATGGCCAATATTGAAACTATGTTGCAAAAGCAAAATGGTTCAGTGAGTCAATCATTTGATAATTTAAACGCTTTTACGAAGAATTTAAATAATAATAATGAGAAGCTAAATAATATCATAACCAATTTAGACAGCGTTTCTAGATCGGTGAAAGACGCCGACTTGACAAAGACCATTAAAACCATTCAATTAGCAGTGACTTCCTTGAACACTAGTTTACAAAAATTGAATTCAGGAACTGGTACCGCTTCTAAATTAATGAACGACTCTTCTTTTTACCAAGAATTACAAGGAACACTTAAAAGTATCAATACCCTTGTTGACGATATTAAAGTGCATCCTAAAAGATATATCAATGTATCTGTGTTTGGTAAAAAAGATAAATCTGCTCCATTAGATAAGCCTTTAGCTGATTCTGTGCATCATGAATAAATGGGCCTTCATCATATTATTTATTTGCCTCTCCTCTTCTAAAGTAATAGGACAAAATACAAATATCCCAAAGCCTAAGGATACCCTATCAGCTCAAGCTCCCCCAGTTACAGCCGGAAGTAAACTCATTGAGTTTCTATCTGCCGAAGTATACAATGTCAAAAAAATGGATAGCATGGACTACTTGATATTTGTAGGCCATGTAAAAATTAGACAAGGTAAAACTTTATTATACGGCGATAGCATTATTTTAAATTCCACATTAAATACTTTGGAAGGATTTGGCAATGTTCATATTAATGATGCAGACAGCGTGCACACTTATGCGAATTACTTAAAGTATATAGGGGCTACTAAAAAAGCCTTCTTGCGTAAAAAAGTAAGACTCACCGATGGCAAAGGCGTTTTAACCACAGATTCATTAGACTATGATGTGAATGCTAAGTTAGGTAGCTTTAAAAATGGCGGTAAACTAGTAAGAAACAAAACTGTACTTACAAGTACAGAAGGTTTGTACTATGGAGAAACAAGGGATGTCATTTTTAGAAAAAAAGTAGAATTGGTTGACCCTGAAAATAATATAATTACCGATACCCTAGAGTACAATACCTATTCTCAACTTACAAATTTCTTAAGCCCTTCTAAAATTATTACTGGCAGCAGGGTTATTAGTACTAGTAATGGTAATTATAATACTGGTACAAGAAAAGGATATTTATACGACAGGTCCAATATAGATGATAGTACTTATCATTTTATTGCAGATGAAATGGCGGTAGATGATTCACTTGAAATGGGTGAGTTTAAAGGCAATGCCATTTACACTTCTAAGGATACACTTGGTTTTGACTTAACGGCAAATTTTATAAAAGCCAATAAACAAAAATCTACTTTTTTAGCTACAGAGAACCCACTGTTATTAATCAAACAAAAGAAAGACACTTTATATATTGCAGCAGATACCTTATACGCTGGTAAAATTTCCGATTTAAAAAGAAAAATACCACCCGCCAGAGACTCTGTAGGCGTTATTACCGATAC
>CAITGN010000067.1:0-5426 GCA_903891965.1 uncultured Bacteroidota bacterium | reverse complement strand
ACTGCTGATTTTTCTTTGGTATCACGACGCGCTAATTCTACTTGATTATTTTCCAAATCTCGAGGTCCTACTGCAATACGAATAGGCACACCTTTTAATTCATACTCTGCAAATTTCCATCCTGGTCTTGCATTATCAGAGTTGTCATATTTTACGCGAATACCTACAGCTTTAAAAGAAGCAACTATCGCTCCTATCTTTTCATCTAATATTGCTTTTTGTTCTTCCCCTTTATAAATAGGAACAATCACCACTTGAATAGGGGCAATACGTGGAGGTAATACCAACCCTTCATCATCACTATGTGTCATTACTAATCCACCAATTAATCTTGTGCTCACTCCCCAGCTCGTGGCCCACACATAATCTAATTTGTTATTTTTATCGCTAAACTTAACATCAAATGCTTTTGCAAAATTTTGTCCTAAAAAATGCGAGGTACCTGCTTGCAATGCTTTACCATCTTGCATCAAAGCCTCAATACAATAAGTATCTTCAGCACCAGCAAAACGTTCACTTGCAGTTTTAATTCCCTTAATCACTGGCATGGCCATCCAATTTTCTGCAAAGTCGGCATACACATCTAGCATCTGAACTGTTTCTGCTATCGCTTCTTCCTTAGTGGCATGTGCCGTATGCCCTTCCTGCCATAAAAATTCGGCAGTACGTAAAAATAAACGGGTTCTCATTTCCCATCTAACAACATTCGCCCATTGATTCACCAAAATAGGCAAGTCACGATAAGATTGAATCCAAGTTTTATAAGTATTCCAAATAATGGCCTCACTAGTTGGGCGAACAATTAATTCTTCTTCTAATTTCGCTTCTGGATCAACCATTAATTTTCCTTTATTATTAGGATCGGCGATTAAACGGTAATGCGTAACTACTGCGCATTCTTTCGCAAAACCTTCGGCATTTTTCTCTTCCGCTTCAAACAGAGATTTAGGCACAAACAAAGGGAAATAAGCATTTTGGTGACCAGTATCCTTGAACATTTTGTCTAAGACATCGCGCATATTTTCCCATAAAGCATAACCATAAGGCTTAATAACCATACAACCTCTAACGGCACTATAGTCCGCTAGTTCGCCTTTAATAACTAGATCATTATACCATTGTGAATAGTCCTGGGCCCTTGTGGTTAGTTCCTTTGCCATCTTAAAAATCTTAACAATTTTATAGTAATAATTTTAATGTACGAAAAACGCTCTATATTGTATTTTTCGGTACCTTCATACTAGCAAATGTATGCTAATTAAGGGGCATATAAAAACCTAAAACTTACGAAAATGAACACACAAAAAACTAACACTTATTTAAGGCTAATAGCCATAGGCATAGTGGCTTTTAGTTTTTTTGGAACCAGCTGTACTAGTTTGCAACAAGCTACTAGTGTTGCTACCGATGATTTGTATTTCACTCCTAATAATAAAGTAGTGAGCACGGAAAAATTAGTGGCCGCTGAAAAGGCAGAAAATGGAATGGCTCAAGATGAAGAATATCAAGAATATCAAAACTATCAAGACGACCGTTATTTAAGATTAAAAGTAGCCAACAGAAACCGCTGGTCAACTATTGACGATTATGGTTACTGGAATAACCCAAGTTTTAATATGGGATTTGGAATGGGTTGGGGCGGATGGGCTGGTGCCTATGGTGGTTGGGGTTATGATCCTTTCTGGGGTGGTTATGGTGGATGGGGTGGTTATGGCGGATGGGCTGGTGGATATGGAGGATTTGGTGGATGGGGCTATGATCCTTTCTGGGGTGGTTATGGTGGATGGGGTGGATGGGGAGGATTAGGTTACGGCGGCTTTGGTTATGGTGGATTTGGATATGGTGGATGGGCAGGTTTAGGGTATGGCGGCTTTGGATATGGTGGATTTGGTTATGGTGGATTTGGATATGGTGGATTTGGATATGGTGGATTTGGATATGGCGGATTAGGTTACGGTGGGTGGAACCCTTATGGTGGAATACATTATAATGGTGGTGGTGGATATTTAAATAATGGAGGAAGACCTTATCAATCTCCAACTGTAGTAAGAGCAAGTCCTTCAACTATTAATGCTTATAGAAATAACCGTGGTTATAATAATACCAATAATAGTGTAAATACCACAACAGGTAATACAAGATATACAAGCAACCCAACATTGAATAGCAATTTTGGAAATTTAATGAAGCGTGTTGTTACAAGTAATAGCAATGCAAATTATGCCAATAGCTATGACCGCCCTGCTCGTTATTTTTCTAATAACAATAACTACAATGGTGGCAATCAAAATCAAACCAGTAGCAGCAATAACAATAGATCAACTTACCAAACCAATAGCAGCAATAACAACAGCAATAATAGTGGCAATAGCAATGCTGGTGGAAGAAGTGCTGGTTTTAATAGCGCTGGTAGCAGTTCAAGCAGTCCTCGTGCTGCAAGAATTCCATAAGCCAATTATTGGAACTAGTATTTTTTTTAGCAGTAAGTTGTAGAGGTAAGTTTTTTAAAAATCAAAGTATCAATTATGAAGAAATTATTTTTTTTAATATTAATGGGATCTAGTTTAACCATGTATGCACAAGAACCAGAAGATGGGCTTCGCCTTTCTTGGTTTGCACCTAGTGGAACAGCTAGAAGCAATGCCTTAGGTGGAGCAATGGGATCTTTAGGAGGTGATTTATCTTCTAATCATATTAACCCAGCAGGATTAGGCTTCTATAAGTCTAGTGAACTATTGTTAACACCTAAGTTCTTAGTGCAAACAAATAATTTCACTTACAGAGGAACAAGTTCTTCTTCTACCGATTCAAAATCTAATTTTGGTTCAGTGGGTATGGTATTTGCAGACGGACAAAAAAGAAATAATTGGACAAGCACTGCCTTCTCTATTACTTATAACCAAATTGCGAATTACAATAACCACTCTAGTTTTGGAGGGAAGAATAATTTCAGCAGTTTGTCTGAAAAATATTTAGAAGAATTAGTGGGTGACCAAGCCGATACCAATGCAGCCTTAGGCAATTATATTTTTGGAAGCTCCCTTGCTTTTAGAACTTATTTAGTGGACACCACTGCCAATGCAAAAGGTTTTGTGAATGGCTACCAAAGCTTAGTGCCAATTTCTTCTGGTGTTAACCAGTCTTATGATGCAATCACTACTGGAAGCTATGACGAACTTGCTTTTGGATGGGGTGGAAATATGGAAGACAAATTATACTTAGGAGCAAGTTTAGTCTTGCCCATGATTAACTATACCAAAAGCCTTACTTATTCTGAAGCAGATGCAACTTCTAATCCAGATAATAATTTTAGTGCCTTTGTTTTAGATGAACATTTTTCTTCAAGAGGTTGGGGTTTGGGAGCTAAATTAGGTATCATCTATAAGCCTGAAGCTTTTTTAAGAGTAGGTTTTACTTTGCATACACCTCAAGTCATTTCTTTTAGAGATCAAATGAGCGCGAGCATGACAACCAATACTGAAAAGTATGCAGGTATACAGTCGGTGAGTTCTAGTGAATTAAACAATGGTTACCCTGGTACAAGAGAATATACAGTGTCAACTCCTACAAAGGCAATATTTAGCACTAGCTACTTTTTTGCAGCTCCTGGCAAACCAACACAACCACTTGGTTTTATTTCTGCTGACTTAGAATTTGTAAACTATGCAGCCACTCGTTTTTATTCCAATAACTACGATAAAGCCACTTCCGATTATTATAATTTAATAAACGATGTAGTAAAAGCTTCTTATAAAAACAATATTAATTTTAAAGTAGGTTCTGAAATAAAGTTAAATGGTAACTGGATGGTAAGAGGCGGTGCTGCTTATTATGGTTCTCCTTATAAAGACGATTTTAAAGATGAGAATGGAAAAATATTAGTTAAGCCTTCAAGGATGGTATTGAGTGGTGGTATTGGATACAGAACCAATAGAAACTTTATCGACTTCACTATTGTTAGCTCTAGCACTAAAGATGCAGTATTCCCTTATCGTTTAAATGACAAGCCTAATACTTATGCAAGTTTAACTGCTAACCAATTAATATTTAATATTGGATACGGAATAAGATTCTAATTAATTACATAAAAAGAGAATAGCTTAAAAACAATAAGACTAAAAGAGATTAAATTTATAAGAATTCAAACTTCTATAAATAAAAAAAACCTTCCCAATTTTGGGAAGGTTTTTTTTATAAGATCTAAGAGAATAAGAAATAGATTTTTAAGAAATCTTGTAGAATATTTCTTACTTCATATCGCTTGTCTTTAATCCTTGGTTCATTTTAATGTCGGTGTATTTCACATTAATTTTCATCTGACCCATATCAATAAGCATTTCTGCAGGAATTTGCACTCCATTAATTGCTTGATAGCCGCTGTAAAATTGTTGTTGTGTTACTGTTCCTCTACCTGGCACTTCTTCAGATTTAGCTGTTTTTACTAATAAGAATGTTTTAGCATCATAAAAACGGTGTGATACTTTTTTAGAAGGCGTTGTAAGTTCAACATCAATAGCATCATTGCCATTCACTTTTTCACCACCTACAATTTTTATACCATAACCTTTTGTAAGGTATAATTGCTCTGGCACAAGGGTAGCAGATTCATCTAAGCCTTCTTTTAAATCATCAGTAATAGGCGCTTCTTGTCCTTGTTGAGAAATTGAATACTTGCCATCCACCACTGATTGCTTCATAATAGCCATACCACCCATTGACATGGTAGTTACTGAATTACCTGGCATTACAATAGTTTGTTTCATTTCTAAAGACTGACCCATTAAACTTGCTGTACCTTTCAATTGAACGTCCTTAACATTAGCAATAGCATCTTTAGAACCTATCGCAGCTATTACTTTTTCCATTAAAGCTGCAGGTGTTAAACTAGCATCTGCTTTAACTTCTGTTGGTGCAGCTACTTCATTCCCCTCAATATCAAAATATTTAACTGGACCATATTTTTCTAAGCCTTTAGCAATTTGTTTTGCATTACCTACAATCACAATATGCATTTTAGCAGGGTTCAATAAAGCAGTCGCTACATCTTGTACTTTTTGAGCATCTACCGCTGCTAAATTTGTTAAGTATTTTTGATAATAATCCTCAGGTAAATGATTTACTGCAATGGATAAAGCAAAATTAGCAATGGTGTTAGGACTCTCTAAAGAACGGGCAAAACCACCCGCTAAATAATTCTTCATACGGCTTAATTCTGTATCACCCACTTTCGTATTACGAATAATATTTAATTCATTTAATATTTCTTGAATAGAGCTATCTGTTTTTTCATTTCTCACAGAAGCCTCGGCACTGAACATACCTATTTGTTTACTAGGAGAAATAGAAGAGTAAGCACCATATGTAAAGCCATGCTTCTCACGTAAGTTGGCAAATAGTCTTCCAGAGAAACCTCCTCCTAAAATATT
>CAITGN010000066.1:0-5656 GCA_903891965.1 uncultured Bacteroidota bacterium | reverse complement strand
GCTTCGTTGTTGTCGTTGTTTCTATTTAAAATTACATCCTCACATAAATTTCTTAAGGTAGGTTCAATTTCATCATATACTTCCAATTGACCTGCGTTCACAATACCCATATCCATACCCGCTTTCACAGCATGAAATAAGAATACGGCATGAATGGCTTCACGCACGGCATCGTTTCCTCTAAAAGAAAAAGAAACGTTGGATACCCCACCACTTATTTTAGCAAGTGGCATTTGTTGTTTAATAACGCGGGTAGCTTCAATAAAATCGACGGCATAATTATTATGCTCTTCAATACCTGTGGCCACCGCAAAAATATTGGGATCGAAAATAATATCTTGAGGATCGAATCCTACTTGTTCTACTAATATTTTATACGCGCGCGCACAAATTTCTATTTTACGGTCCTTGGTATCGGCCTGACCTACTTCATCAAAAGCCATTACAATCACAGCCGCACCAAATGCCTTACAGATATGTGCTTGTTCAATAAACTTAGCTTCTCCTTCCTTCATGGAAATAGAGTTCACAATACATTTTCCTTGCACACATTTCAAACCCGCTTCAATAATTTCAAACTTAGAACTATCAATCATGATAGGTATCTTGGCAATATCGGGTTCACTTTGTACTAAATTTAAAAAAGTAGTCATGGCTTTCACACCTTCTAGTAAGGCGTCGTCCATGTTCACGTCAATAATTTGTGCACCACTTTCTACTTGTTGTCTTGCAACAGACAAAGCTTCTTCATATTGGTTCTCGCGAATAAGTCTTGCAAATTTTTTAGATCCCGTTACATTGGTTCTTTCCCCTACGTTCACGAAATTAGTTTCAGGACGAATAATTAAAGGTTCTAATCCTGCTAATCTTAAATAAGGTTTAATATGTATTATTTCTTCACTCATAATTTAAATAGTTGGGTCTAGAATAGGAAGTGAACGGGGTGTGATATTTTTTACATTGTCTGCCATATGTTTGATATGGTCTGGGGTAGTACCGCAACAGCCACCAACAATATTTACAAATTTATTTTTCGCCCACTCTTCAATAAAATGTGCTGTTTGATGGGGTTCTTCATCATATTCTCCCATGGCATTCGGCAGTCCTGCATTAGGATAGGCCGATGTATAACAAGATGCGATTTGAGAAAGCTCTTCAATATGACTTCTCATTTCTTGTGCGCCTAAAGCACAGTTTAAACCTACACTTAAAGGTTTGGCATGTGCAATAGAAGTATAGAAGGCCGATAAGGTTTGACCACTTAAGGTTCTTCCCGATGCATCGGTAATGGTGCCACTAATCATCATAGGTAATTCAGGCTTACCTTCTTTTCTAAAATATTCTTTCACTGCGAATATAGCGGCCTTTGCATTTAAAGTATCAAAAATGGTTTCAATTAAAATCACATCTACACCTCCGTCCACTAGTCCCTTAATTTGTTCTGTATAAGCTGTTACTACTTCATCAAATGTAACGGCGCGAAAACCTGGATTGTTTACATCGGGAGATAAGCTTAAAGTTTTATTCAAGGGCCCAATAGAACCTGCAATATATTTCTCTGTGGCGTTAGGATGTTTTGATTTGTATTGCTTAATGGCTTCTTGCACACATTTAGCAGCTGCCACATTTAATTCATAAGCCAATGATTGCATATCATAATCGGCCATAGCAATAGAAGTACTACTGAAAGTATTGGTTTCAATAATATCGGCACCTGCTTCTAAATATTGTAAATGAATTCCCGTAATAATGGCGGGTTGGGTAATGCATAGTAAGTCGTTATTGCCTTTAAGATCAGAAGGCCAATCGGCAAACCTTGTACCGCGGTAATCGGCTTCCGTTAATTTATGGCGCTGAATCATGGTACCCATGGCACCATCAATGACCAATATTCTTTTTTTGAGCGTCTCTTGAATTGACATAAATAAATTTTTATGCATGTATCCAAAAGAAAAGAGAGTAACTAATAATACTATTAAAAAAGTGGGGGGTGTCAATAGTATCGTTTATTAGTTCTTTTTTTTCCTTTCGGAAAGCAGGTTGAACAATAAACAAATCCGCCTGCAATGCGGTGCAAAGTTAATACACTATTGCTTTCCAGCCAAATAATGGCCTTATTCTACAATAAAGCTTGGTGATGCTGAATTATGGGTAGGTAGCTTTAATATCTACATTGATTTTATCGGCTACCATTTTAATGAGAATACCACCTATTTTAAAGTCTTTTAAGGTGACAGTAAACTTTGCAGTGGCGGTAGGGATACCATTTTTAATTTCAAGTATGCCGCTTGTTTGCATGGCTTTATTGACCCCATGTACTTGCATAGTACCAGCAACCGAGATAGGGTACTTGCCATCCTTGGCAAAATTCACGCTTGAAAAATTGGTGATTTTGCCATTAAAAAAGGCGCGAGGAAATTGATCGCTTTCTAAATATTCTTCATTGAAATGTTTTTGCATGCCTTCCATTTCAAATGTAAAGTCTTTGATAAGCATGATGAAACTTATATCACCATTGGCTTGTAGACGACTCACTGCATTTTTATTCACAGCATCAATATCATTATCGTCCACTGCTATAAAATGTACTTCTGCATTACTAGTGCTATAATTTTTTTGTGCCCAGCTAGGGTTACTTACTATAATGGCGAATAATAAAAGGAATATAGCTTTCATACTTAATGTTTGAACATCAAAATTATAGATTTCTACTGAATTGGCCTATTTTATATACTGGTGTATAGGTTGGCGGTTGGAAATACTCTTGCCTAGGGTCATTTCATCGGCATATTCTAATTCCCCTCCAAAGGCAATACCTCTAGCAATAGTGGTAATCATACAGGTGCTGGGTCCTAGCTTTTTTTGAATATAATATATGGTAGTATCGCCTTGAATATTGGGATTCAATGCAAAAACCAACTCTGTTACTTTATCTTTTTTGACTCTGTCAATCAACGCTTCAATAGTTAATTGCTCGGGGCCAATACCGTCTAATGGAGAGATAATACCACCTAGTACATGATAAGTGCCATTAAATTGTTGTGTGTTTTCTATTGCTATAACGTCTCTAATATTTTCTACTACACAAATGGTATTTTTTTGTCTACCTGAATTCGCGCATATAGAACAAATAGTTCCATCACTAATATTATAACACTTCTGACAGAATTGAATTTCCTTGCGCATTTTTTTGAGCACCTCACTAAAATTATTTGTTACGTCCTGCTCTTGTTTTAATAAATGCAATACCAATCGTAGTGCAGTTTTTTTACCAATGCCTGGTAGCTTGGCAAATTCAGCCACTGCGTTTTCTAATAAAGTAGAAGGTAATTGCATATTATTAAAGTGGCTATAAAATTACTTATTTAAAATCAAATTTATTTCATTCTCCCAATTGGCTCTAATATTCAACGGCATAGCAAACCATTTCACTATTTCTGGTTGTTGTTTTTTCTTGCCATAAAAAGCGCCAGTATCCCATTTACCATTATTGTTATTATCTAATAATAATCTAAGGGTATATTCTCCAAGGGGTAACCTATCAATATTAATAAGCGCGCTAGTAATTGGGTAGCTAAATTTTATTTTATCGTCTTGTGTTAATTGCAGTATTGGATTTTTTAAATTTTCAAAACCCTTCATTTTAATGATAGCCCTATTATAAGCCTCCTCACTTTTTGTAATAAAGTGCAGGGTATCTGTTTTTACTAAAATATTATTTAATGAATCTTTAATAGATGCTTGAGGAATGATTAATCGGTACTTGGTGGAAAATTTCCAAGGATAAGCAATAGCAATAGTTTCAGGATGCGCGGTATCGATGCTTATACTAGCGGCTTCTAATTTTTTATTGAATGTGTCACATAGTACAATGGAGAAGCTATCATTAAAATGAATAGGCGTTTCAAAGGTTAAATGTAAGGGGTGTAAAATATCTTGTTCACTTCCGTCAAAGTCTTTACTGTATTTTAAAACAGGCCCCGCTTTTTTAGTTGTTTTTAAAGTAGTACTTGATTTTCTTTTCTCTGGTTTTTTAGCTCCTTGAAAAGCATAAAGCGAAAGGGAGTCTTTAGTGGTTTCAATACGAATAGCGCTGTCTAAAAATGCAAATAGTTTTGTGCTATCGTCGTATTTTTTGGTGTAATCGTTAGGGAGTACAAAAATATTGTAGCTGCCCTTTGGTAAAAAATTGAAACCGAATTGTCCTTTACCATTAAGTTTAGTATAATAATTAGGGCGCTCTTTAAAAATAGCTGAATCTTTTCCCGAAGGGTGAAGCACCACCAATAAACTACTGTCTACTCTTCCATTTTCTGCAAGTATTACTTTGCCATTTATTTTTCCGGTATCTAAACGCTCCCCAGTGCTAAATACATAGGTAAAGTTTTTTAAGATATTTCCTTCATTGACATCTTTAATGGCATTTCCAAATTGAATGCTATAAGTGGTATTGTCTAATAAGGTATCGGCAATTCTTATTCTAATACTATTTAAACGCGCATCAATAAGTGGTATGTTTTTTAAAGTAGGAGAGATGATCAGGTTTTCTTGAATAGAAGTAGTGGTAATGTATTCGTTAAAGCCTACTAAAATTTCTTTAGGATGAACATTGGTTGCAGAATCAATGGGCCTTGCTGCAATTAAATAAGGAGGTAAACTATCTCTTGGCCCGCCACTGGGAGGTACAATATTGGCGCAACCTTCTAATTGCATAATGCTTGAAAGCGCCCATCCAGCCAAGACCAAAAATTTCAGTATTGAAAACTTCCTCATAGACTGCAAACTTAATTGATTTATTCTTCCTCTGATTCAGCGGCCGCTTTTATTTCATGCAGGGCCACTGCTAATTCGTTTGTTTTGACAAAATTACACCAATGACAATCCTCCTTGCCACAACCGGTGTAAAAGTCCTTGGCTTGTATTTTCTCCCAAACCATTTGTACTTGCTGACTTACGGTGGTGATATCGGCATCGGTGATAGGCACTACAATTTTTTCAAATTCCTTTTTCTTATTGGGCTCTATAAAGTCAAATTCAGCGGTAGTCACTTCCCAATTTTTTGGGTGATGGTTTAAAAGTATTTTATAAAAAACGGCCTGTCTCCAATAATCTCCTCCTAAAGGATTTTTTTCATTCGGGCCTTTTAATTTTTCTCTTGCGTTTTCAATATTGCCTGTTTTGTAATCCACCACCACCACTTGCTTACCATTAAATTCAATTTTATCAATGGTACCTTTTAAAGGAATCTCTTTCACCACTATATTATTAATACGAAATTCTGTAGACACTACTTTGTTCCATTCGTTTATATACCTATCATAATATTTAATAAGTACGGTTTCGCCTAATTCGGTTTTATCCTTGAACTCTTGTTGTGTAAAGGCTTCTTTATGCCTATTCATGTAGTAGTTAAAATCTTGAATAAGAGTTTGTGTATCGGGAAATTGATTATTGCCCGCTTCTTGCATTTTTTTAAATAGTTTATTTAAGGCATCGTGAATGGCTGAACCAAAAGTGGTGGCCTCCGATTTTCCAGCAGGCACACGAATTAAACTATTATAGTAAAAATGTAATGGACATTTTAAATAATTATTGAGTGCCGTTACATTCATTGAAAACTTTTCAAGCTTAGGATTGATAAAGTCATCTTCTAATT
>CAITGN010000065.1:0-5121 GCA_903891965.1 uncultured Bacteroidota bacterium | reverse complement strand
ATTATTCATTATTAATACTATTTATTTGAACAATTTTCTAGCATAAAATACACCAAACTGAATAAAGCTATCTTTGGGCGAATTTGGACTGTTTCTAAATTGGCCTTGGGAAATAGGTCTGGAAGTAGGATTAGAAAAATAGACCGCTGCATCGGCATTTGTTGTTGTTTTCGCTAATAATTTTGCAATATTCGGATATTCATCTGCACCCACATCATCCAAATAATCTGAAAAACTTTTATGTATGGTAAAAAATATACCTGCACTATTTAATCGATTAACTTGATACTTTAATTTAAGATTAAAGAAATAACCTAAAGCCATTAATGAATATGCCTTTTTAGTACTATCTAAAAACTGCCCCCCTGTTCCTAATGGTTGTAAATCAAATTCTTGTCCTTTATACATGCCAGTAGGCTTAAATGAAACAAAATCTAATCCAAATCCAACTGAGGGTCTGAATCTTCTCGCTTTTGTATACAAACGGTTATCTACAAAATCATAATTTATAGATGGAGAAATACCTAAAATTGAACTACTAAAACTCATACCTCTTGCAATCTGCTCATTATTTGAAGAATTAAAATCAGAGTTACTCAGCTTGCTGCTAAAAATGGTAAGCCCTGCACTTAGATTTGAATAAATAGTGTACCCTATATTTACACCAAATGCTAAATTCATTTCGTTATTGAATAAATTGGCATTACTTATCGTCCCAGTAAAAATGGTACCCCCCGTTAGTAAAGATATTTCAATTCTGCTTTTTTGAGGAGCCTCAATTTTTTGAAACTGATTTTTAATTGAGTCTACTGGTGGTGGTGGCTGCTTTATGCTATCTTCTGTTTTCTTATCTTTCAATAATTCTGCAATCAGCTTTCTTCTTCTTAAATCATTCAGATAAGCGATATATCCCACCTTCACTTCAGGAGCATACCCTCCTTTGGCATCAATAATATCTCCAATAGTATAATACCCCGCCTTTTTAGCAGCATTCACGCTTTTGGTAATGGTCAACTTTGTACTATTCCCATTGGGTTGAACATCATAGGTCAACGTTGTATCTACTTTCTTTAAACTACTATCATCTTTAAAATAGGTATACCCAAATTTTACTTTAGCATAATTTAAGGTAGCATTCGATTTCAGTACCAACCCCTTAAGTGGCTCTTTAATAATAATCGTATCCGCTAATTCTGTATTATCTAAATTATTTATCTCAAATACATGGGAGGGGATTGTTTCTGTAGGGGCTGATAAAAATGGCTCAAACTCCACCTTCGGTGCATTATAATTTAATGCTTGATCATATATACTTTTCTGTATCCTCGCCTTATTCACCGACCCTAAATAATTATTCTTAAAATCAATGATCTTGTCCGTTCCATAAACACCAAAATTTGCCAAGTGAACCACCGTATCTGTAATATTGTCTATTAAATAATTAAAGGCAAAACTATTGTTCTCGATCTTTGGATTAAATCTTGAAAATAATTGATCCACCCTACCATATAATACGTTTGTTGAAATATTGTAATTCTTAAACCCATATACACTATTGCCTACAATTGCATTATTACTGATCTCATAATTGAGATGATCGCTTTTTAAATCTTCAAAATACAAAGCTGCATTGTTCCCTGAAAATATATTGTTTTTTACCTTGAAGTCTATATAGCTTGAATCCATATTAAAATTAAAAGGTGGATTCAACACCTGTATAACCGATACCTTCCCAATATTATTGATGAAGTTATTATCACTAATATTCACCCCTTCTCTTTTCCATCCAAAGTCAAAAAATAGTGGCATCTGTAAGGACTTAAAAGTCGTATATCTGATATCCACATTACTATTACTACTCGAGTCCAAACCTCTTATCACCATACCCACACCCTCCATATTAGTTTTACCAAAAATCTCCACCTTATTGTTCGACTCCCCTTTAATGTTCACAGCCCCTTCGCAAACAATGATCCCCGCTTCAATTAACTCAATCCTTGCGCCAGCTTCTATATCCAACCTCCCCTTCACCGTTACCACACTTTTGATAACGTGATTACCCGACTTTATCGAAAGCGCTGGATAACTTCCTGCAAGCGTATCCTGACCAAATGTGGGTGCACATACACTAACCAATGACAGTATCATTATAGCGCTTAAACTCCTTTTTATTATTTGCAAAATATGAACCATTATTTTCTTACTCTATATTTTTTTAATCCGTTATTTTATAAATGATGGGCGCCGATGTTCTTGTAGATCCATCCACTAATGACATATTTACATTGTCAAAAATTAATAAATCATTTTTCTTGAGTGCCCCAAGTACCTTTTGTGTAGGTGATTGGAATAACTCTCCATAGTTATTAACCGACTCTTCCTCCTTACCATTATGTATACGAATCACTTTATAGCTATTAATTCTTCCTGGGAAAAAGTTCAAATTATTAATCTCTAGCTTCGCCTCTAAGCGCTCCGCACTTAATAAATCCTTTACCGATATGGCATAATTACTTAAATTATCACCCCTCACTTTTACTATTGGATCTGGTATCGGATTCACATTTATCTTTTTCTCAAACAATACTTTTTTGTCCTTTCTCATGTCATAAAAACGCAACATATACTCTCCCGTCCTATTAAACATTACCCTATAATTATTATTCGCCTTTACGATGTTCACTTTAGGCAAAATCTCAACTTCAAAATCCTTGCCCATCATAAAATCAAAATCACTAAGTAGCGTATTGTTCAAACCAACAAAAATGTTCTCTGTATGTAAAGACGCTAAAATCTTTTTAAATAAGTCATCAAAAACTTCGTCATTGACACTAATCACCTTTTGTCCCGGTTGAATAATCTCCTCCTCCTTGTACTCTTTAACACTTGCCTTTAACACATACAACTTGGGATTAAATTGAGAAAAATAAGTGGGTTGATACCCTATCTCCGCAAGTGCTGCCTCTTGATACAATAACTGCGTTTTGGTGATTAATAACTTAATACGCTCTAGTTGCATATAACTAATTGCAGAAGGCTTGTGCATGAATAAATAATACTCCCACTCCTCTTCTTTACCTTTAATCGTGGTGACCACTTTTTGAATAGGTATTAATGAATCCAGTGAGGTTTGTATTTTATATGGCGCCTTTTTTATAAAATCCGATAACTCAAATAAATCCTTTTCCAACACCTTAACCCCCTTATCCCCTTTTAAAATCTCCTCAATTAAGTTCCTGCCATTAAACTGCTTTAAAAGTGTAGTCTTCTTTTTTGCAAATTCATCATCCACATGCTTTAAAACATCATACACCACTTTACTACTCGCACTTAATCTAGTTCTTATCTTTAAATACGAAACCGCCTTTGAACTCTTATTTAATAAATCAATATTGTCCGCAATGATCTTGTTACTAATATCTACTTTCTTTAATTCCTCTTTATCAATAGATTGCAATGACTTAATTGTATAGATATTAGAATCCAATACCGATATCTTGATATTAATTACTGAGAAACAAATAAATACGATGTACAAAAGACTTATAATCTGGTATCTTTTGACGTCAACATGCCCTTCCGCCATAAAATACTAGGTTTAAGAATTTGAATATTGTTTGTATAGTAACACAAAGGCCAATTGAGCGCCACTTGGACTTGTATTTGTTTTTGTTAAATGATGGTTTAACTTATCAAATACTTCCTTCTTAGAGTCATGCTCACTTAAATTAAACAACTGAACTAGTTTAGATTTAGGTGCAACATTGTCTGATACTAATTTTTCAATGATAGTATTGATATAACCTAAGTTCTCTAATTCACTATTTAAAAACAACTCTTTTAAGCTAACACTATACTCATTCTTTGATCCAAAATAAATCGTGTCTGCACTATAGTTTACCACATCTTGTAAATTGATTGTTTTTTTATCACTGATCTGAAACTCTATCAATCTATTAAATAGCTGAATCCCATTATTGCTATTCATAAATGAATTTGAAGACTGAATTAATATCTTCAAGTAAGAATACCCATCATTTGTTAAATGGTTATATCTGATCTTCTTAAACTTAGACCAAAGCTTTAATTTTAATTCATCTGATTGATTATCTAATAACTCAATAAGTGATTTAAGCTCCTCTTCATTTTTTACGTCCACCTTTTGGATAAAGTATTCTAATAACAGCTGACCCTTTAATCTAATGGAGCCTTGGATACACTCTATCGCTGGACTTACGATCAGCTCCGAACTATAATATTTATTTAAATGCGCTAATACAATTTCATCCTCCCCACCATACACTTGTACGTCACCTGCCTTTTTAGGTCTGATGGTAGCGCTCTCCTCTTTTGATTCTAAAATAAAGTTCTCGAAAAATGAATTGTAATTAATTAATCTGAACGCTTTACATAATAGTTCAATGTCATTGGTGTCTACTGTATGTACTTTGTCGATGGATAATTTATTTAACTCAGGCACTGGCAACTTTACTGGAAATTGCAGTAAAAATGGTAAGGCCTCTTTGTTAGGTAGTTTTTTATCAAAAACACGTTTAAAAAATATACTTAATTGGTTGTACTCATCTGACAATAACTCATCCCATTTAGGTTGAAAAAATAGATCTTTCGCCAAGCTTAAAATATCCATTTGTTCTAATTGCCATAAAGTATGACTCGTGTTTATAGGCGGAGTTAATGGTGCGTTAATCTCAATGGCCAACTTTTTATCAGTTACACCGGTATCTGATTTACTTGCCTCAACGCTTCCAGGACCTTCCACCGTACCCGTTTGTATATTTACATAGGTATCGCCTGCACCTGTGCCACTCGCATTGGCTGCTATTTGGCCTAAGCCCTCCGCTACCTTGGATAAGGTAGCCTCAGTCGCAACTTCTTGTTTTTCAGTCACTTCCACAAACTTAACGGCTGATACCCCAAAAACCACCGCTTCAATGGCCAATCCTCCCGTAATTAATAAATCCTGGGCAGGCCACTCCAATAGCTTCGCAATTACACCAATTAAGATTACAACAGCTGCTCCACTATAAAAGAGGTTAAAAATGTCTAACTTTTTCTTTACGACAGTTTTCATAGGTTGATTATTTAGCGTACGATATTTTT
>CAITGN010000064.1:0-2702 GCA_903891965.1 uncultured Bacteroidota bacterium | reverse complement strand
GGAGGCGTTGCGTGAATAGGACGACCATTTGATTTATCTAATTGAGGCAAGCCATCGATAGCATCACCCGTTACATTAAATAAACGACCATATATATCATCACCTATTGGCATTGAAATGGGTTTACCACTATCTATTACTTCCATTCCTCTTACCAAACCTTCTGTACCGTCCATCGCAATGGCACGTACACTATCTTCTCCTAAGTGTTGTTGCACTTCAAGAATTAATTTTTCACCACCTGGTCTTACAATTGTAAGCGCATTATAAATTTCAGGAAGTGATTGCTGATTTGGGAATTGAACGTCTACAACAGCACCAATAATTTGTTTGATTTTACCATTTGTTGTCATAATATACTATTTCGGATGCAAAGGTAAGGTATTGCTAGTTTATTGCAAAAATTGTACGTAGATAATCGCAGCTAAAATTCCCCCCACTATGGGCCCTAATACTGGTACTGCCGCATAGCCCCAATCACTGCTGCCTTTTCCCTTTATAGGTAGTATAAAATGCATGATTCTAGGCCCTAAATCCCTGGCTGGATTCACCGCCCAGCCTGTGGGACCGCCTAGTCCAAAGCCAATTCCGCCTACTAATAAGGCTACGGGTAAAGCAGACAAGGCACCCAAATCGGAACCTGCTGGCTTAATTAAAAATATGCCTAGTAAAAACACCATGGTGGCCAGGGTTTCTACGATAAAATTTTGTGGAATATTTCGAATGGCAGGACCTGTCGAAAAAACAGCTAATTGCGCTCCTGCATCCTTGGTTTCATTAAAGTGATCCTTATAGACCATCCAAACTATTAATGCCCCTAACATTGCCCCCAAAATTTGGGCTAATATATAAGAAGGCACCAAGGCCCATTCAAACTTACCGGCAGAAGCCAGTGCGATAGTCACCGCCGGGTTTAAATGACCCCCACTAATACTACTAGTTGCATACACTCCCACAAATACAGCAATCACCCAACCAAGTACAATGGTAATTAGTCCTCCATTATTTCCTTTTGATTGACTTAATAAATTGTTGGCGACTACTCCATTACCAATAGTAATGACAAGTGCAGTGCCTAAAAGTTCAGCGATAAATGGTGTCATATGTTTTTATTTGAATGAAAGATTGAATTAAGTTATGAAAAAAAAGGGAGAGTCCATAGTAAGAACAATTTTAATATTTGTATTAATTCAAACTAGCCTAATTTATTTACCAATTATTAGTGGCCTTGATAGCACGCTCCCATCCTTGAATCCAGTCTTTTCTTTTTTCTTCTTTGGCAGTAGGTAGAAAAGTTTGATCAATTTGCCATTTCGATCTTAGCTCTTCAATGTCTTTCCAAAAGCCAACGGCTAAACCTGCTAAATAAGCAGCGCCTAATGCAGTAGTCTCCACCATGGTAGGGCGTGTAACTTTTGTATTTACAATATCCGATTGAAATTGCATGAGTAAATTATTATGGGTAGCGCCGCCGTCCACTCTTAATTCTGCAATGGGAATACCCGCATCTGCCTCCATAGCTTTTAATAAATCATAACTTTGAAATGCAATACTTTCAAGTGCTGCGCGCGCAATATGCGCAGATGTAGTGCCACGTGTAATTCCCACTATGGTTCCTCTTGCATGTTGATTCCAGTAAGGCGCGCCTAGACCTGCAAAAGCAGGCACTAAGTAAACACCCTCTGTTTCTTCTACTTGTTTTGCAAGCGCTTCCACTTCTGAAGAATTTCTTATTAAATGTAAACCATCTCTTAACCATTGTACTACTGCCCCTCCAATAAATACACTCCCCTCTAATGCATAATAGGTATGTCCATTAATTTGTAAAGCAATGGTGGTTAATAAATTATTTTTGGAACTCACTGCTTTTTCACCCGTATGCATTAACATAAAACAACCCGTACCATAAGTATTTTTAACCATGCCTGGTTCGGTGCACATTTGTCCAAACAAAGCCGATTGCTGATCGCCTGCAATTCCTGCAATAGGAATTTCATGGTGTGCAAAAAGTTGAGTCGTGTGGCCATATACTTCACTACTGCTTTTTACTTCAGGCAGCATGGATACAGGTACATTTAATAATTTTAACAATTCAGTATCCCACTGAAGTGTGTGAATATTAAATAACATGGTGCGAGAAGCATTGGTCACGTCAGTGACATGCACTTTACCATTGGTTAATTTCCAAACCAACCAAGTATCAATGGTACCAAAAATAAGTTCTCCTTTATTGGCTAAATCTCGCGCACCTGCTACATTATCTAAAATCCAATTAATTTTTGTGCCAGAAAAATAAGAATCAATAACTAAGCCTGTTTTTTCTTGGACCATTTTGGCATGGCCTTGTTTTTTTAAGTTATCGCAAAAATCGGCAGTGCGTCGGTCCTGCCAAACAATGGCATTGTAAATGGGCTGGCCTGTTATTTTATTCCAAACTACTGTGGTTTCTCTTTGATTCGTAATACCAATAGCGGCAACATCATTCATAGACAAACCTTTCATGCTAATAGCTTCAGTAGCAACTCCCATTTGCGTACTCCATATTTCTAAAGGGTCATGCTCCACCCATCCTGGCTTTGGAAAAATTTGTTGAAATTCTTTTTGAGAAGTGGCGTGAATTTGACCTTGGTGATCAAATAAAATAGCACGACTACTTGTAGTGCCCTGATCAAAGGATAAGATATATTTTGACATAACAATCG
>CAITGN010000063.1:0-2030 GCA_903891965.1 uncultured Bacteroidota bacterium | reverse complement strand
GCTTTCTACATTTTTTGTTTGCCAAGTTAAATACACCTGTGGTATGAAAGTCACACAACTAAGAAGTGAACCAAGGTAACCTATGGCTTCTACTAATTTTGGGTTTATTTCTTTCTTGTTCATTTTATCCTTCTTTGTTTACGCTTCTGTGATACCTGCTTTTTGCATAATTAAATCACTTACGCCAGTGGTAGAGTAACCTCCATCATGGAATAAATTTTGCATTGTCACCATTTTAGTTAAATCGGAGAATAAAGTCACGCAATAGTTAGCACAATCTTCTGCGGTAGCATTTCCTAAAGGGGCAATGGCATCGGCATAATCAAAAAAGTCACCAAAACCTTTAATACCTGTTCCAGCTGTTGTTTTAGTAGGAGACTGAGAAACGGTATTCACACGCACTTTGTTTCTTAAACCATAATGGTAGCCAAAACTACGTGCAATAGATTCAAGTAATGCTTTAATATCGGCCATATCGGTATAGAATGGGAAGGTTCTTTGAGCAGCTGCATAAGTAAGGGCTACCACACTCGCGTGATCGTTCAAAGCATCCATCTTATAGGCAACGCTTAACATTTTATGTAAGCTCATTGCAGATACATCTACGCCTTTTGCATAATAATCATAGTTCAATTCAGGATAAGCAATTTTCTTTCTAATATTCACACTCATTCCAATAGAATGTAAAACGAAGTCTATTTTACCGCCTAAAATTTCTTGAGACTGGGTAAATAAATTTGTTAACTCCTCAACGCTAGTAGCGTCTGCAGGTACAATTTTAGAATTTGTTTTTTCAGCAAGTGCATTAATTTCACCCATACGCATTGCGATAGGGGCATTGGTTAATACAAAAGTTGCACCTTCTTCATGTGCTTTCTCGGCTACTTTCCAAGCAATTGAATTGCTATCTAAAGCACCTGTAATAATTCCTCTTTTTCCTTTTAGTAAATTGTACGCCATTGGTTATGGTTTAGTTTATTGCTGTAAAAATAATTATAATATCTTATAAAAAGACAATATTAAACTAGTAATACACTAAGAAGCTAGAAGTTCTTTGGCATTGTCTAAGGCCGACTTGCTAGGTGGGTCGCCGCCAATCATGGTGGCTATATGTTGAACACGCTCTTTGACGTCCAAGGTTTTTAAATAAGTATGCGTGGTGCTTCCTTTTTGTTCTTTATAAACATATAGGTGCGCATTGCCTTTTGCAGCAATTTGAGGTTGATGGGTAATACATAAAACCTGTCTTGCCTGTCCTAGGTTTTGTAAAAGCAGTCCCACTTGTTTAGCAGGCTCTCCAGAAATACCCGTATCAATTTCATCAAATATCATGGTAGGTAGGTCTATCGATTTTGCCACCAATGATTTTATACAAAGCATAAGCCTACTTAATTCACCGCCACTTGCCACTTTTTTAATAGGCTCAAATTTCTGCGTGTTATTGGCATCAAATAAAATATCTACTTTGTCCTTTCCAAATAAATGGTAAGCTACTTCGTCAATAGTTACTTTTATTTTAGCATTGGGCATACCCACTTGATGTAATAATTTATTTACATTATTAGTAAGTGGGGTAATTTGTTTTTCTCTCTTAGAAGTTAAGCCAGCTGCTGCTGCAATCACTTCTTTTTCTAATTTTTTAACTAGGGTAGTAAGCTCAGTAATTTGATCATTCAAGTTCAGCACTTCCGTTAAATCTTTTTCTAATTGTGCAGCAATACTTAAAAGCTCTGCAGTAGTTTGTACTTTATGTTTCTTCAGTAAATTATAACCTAGTGAAAGACGCTCTTGAATAGAAGCAATTTTTTTATCGTCAAAGTCTATTTTATCCTGCCAAGTACTTAAATCGCTGGCAATATCGGCAATTTCAATTTGTGCAGCTTTTAATCTAGCCACTAAACTAGCAAATTCGGGTTGCCACTTTACAATACTTTCTAAATTATGCCCCATTTGTTTTAGTTGTTGTACAATGGGGTTATCGGAATGGTCTAGTATTTGAATAGAAGCAGCTAATTGCGATTTTATACCCG
>CAITGN010000062.1:0-1561 GCA_903891965.1 uncultured Bacteroidota bacterium | reverse complement strand
GGATCTTTCCCTTGAACAGTTAGTATGGTTGCCATAAAAATGCGACTTTTGTACTGCAATTTAATAGTTATTATGTCCAGTATGAATAATAGACAACTCTTTTTTCAACATTTAGCACAAACCTCAGGCAAACCTATTGGTATTGAAGTGGCTTCTGCCGAAGGCATTTATATAAAGGATGTGAATGGAAAAAAATTTGTAGATATGATAGCGGGTTTTAGTGTTTGCAATATTGGACATAGTCATCCAGAAGTGATTAAGGCAATTCAGCAGCAGGTTGAAAAGTATATGCATGTAATTGTGTATGGAGAATTTATACAAGCACCACAAGTGCAATATGCCAAAGCATTAACAAGTTTACTTCCAGAAAATTTACAATCGGTTTATTTCACTAGTAGCGGAGCGGAAGCCACCGAAGGTGCAATGAAACTAGCGAAGCGTGTGACGAAGCGAACAAAAATTATTTCTTTTATAGGAGGTTATCATGGAAGTACGCAAGGGGCTTTAAGTGTAATGGGCGATGAATATTTTAAAACTGCATTTAGACCATTACTGCCAGACACGCTTCAATTAAGGTATAATCATTTTGAAGACCTTGAACAAATTGATTCTACAGTTGCTTGTGTGATATTGGAACCAGTGCAAGCAGAATCTGGCATTAATCCAGCTAATAAAGAATGGCTAGCTGCCATTGCCCAAAAATGTAAAGAACATTGCGTACTATTTATTTTTGATGAGATACAATCGGGCTTTGGCAGAACAGGCTCTATGTTTGCCTTTGAACAAATGGGCATCGTGCCAGATATTTTATTGCTAGGCAAGGCCTTGGGCGGTGGGCTTCCCTTAGGTGCTTTTATTAGTCATCCTAGAATGATGGCGTTGCTTACTGAAAGTCCGGTACTTGGCCATATTACCACCTTCGGAGGTAATCCGGTTTCTTGTGCGGCAGGACTTGCAGCATTAAAAGTATTGCAAAACTCAGGTTGGATAAAAGAAGTAGCGGAGAAAGAAAATATTTTAGTAAAACAGATGAATCATGATGCGATAATAAATAGAACGCATCAAGGTTTATGGATGTCGCTTCAATTTAAATCAGCAGCACTTACTAAAAAAATTGCTGCTACTTGTGTAGCTAATGGAATTATTACCGATTGGTTTTTGTTTGCAGAAGATAAAATTAGAATTGCTCCGCCATTATGTATAACTGAAGACCAACTTTTATCTGCGGTAAAGAATATTCAATTAAGTATAGATCAAGCTATACAATAAATGCGCTACTAAAAATTAGCAGTCGCCCGTTCTACAAAATTTTCTATAGAGTGCCTCGTACTTAGGAATGATATGATGAATATCAAAAAGCTTTGCTTCTTTTAAAGCGTTATGTTTAAAGGTTTTTAATTTAGCCTCATCTTTTAATAATGCAATGGCATTTTTACTCATACTCTCTACATCTCCAATGGCAGAAGTATAACCCGTCACTCCATTAATATTAATTTCATTTAATCCACCTGCATCGGTACTAATAACGACAGTGCTTGCAGCCATGGCTTCTAGGGCTGCT
>CAITGN010000061.1:0-6483 GCA_903891965.1 uncultured Bacteroidota bacterium | reverse complement strand
GTCAGTTAAAAGAAAACAAGCCATTGTAGATAGTAGGGTGCAGTCGGGTAATTTATTAGTAAAAGCCTTAAGCGAAAATAAACACCAAGTAAAAACATTTATTGCAGCTTCTGCCATTGGATGGTATGGTCCAGATACAGCAAAGAGTTTGGAAGATGGTTTTGTAGAAACCGATGCCCCTGATAATTCTTATTTAGGTAATACCTGTCAGTTATGGGAGCAGAGTACTGCAGCCATAGGCGATATGGGTATAAGACTCGTAAGACTTAGAATTGGAATTGTATTTAATAAAAAAGGCGGAGCGCTGGCTGAATTTTTAAAGCCAGCTAAATTTGGTTTAGCTACCATACTGGGTAATGGTAAACAAATAGTAAGTTGGATACACCATCATGACTTATGTAAAATGATTCAGTATGCGATGGAGACCCCTGCTTTGCAAGGAGTGTATAATGCAGTGGCGCCGAATCCTGTAACGAATAAAAAATTAGTATTAACCATTGCTAAAAATACGTATCCTATTTACATCCCTGCTTTAGTACCCTCATTTGTGCTTAAAATAATGTTGGGAGAGATGAGCATTGAAGTATTGAAAAGCACGAAAGTGAGTGCGCAAAAAATACAGGACGCAGGTTTTGTATTTGATTATCCCAATGTAGAAGAAGCTATAATTAACTTAATTAAGTAAGCAGCTACGCATTTAATGGTTCGCAACTTCTAATTTCTTATAGGTCTTCCAGAAGTAATTACCGATTGTATTCTTTCCAAAGTTTTTTTCTGTCCACATAAACTTAAGAAGGCTTCTCTTTCTAAATCAAGTAAGTATTGCTCGTTTACTAAGGTTGGCTCACTTAAATCGCCACCACACATTACATAGGCTAATTTTTTAGCCACTAATGCATCGTGATCTGTTGCATAACCTGCTCTCCACATACCATTGATACCTGCGTAAAGTGCACCTAGGCCTGCTTTTCCAAGTACTTTAATATCTTTTCTTTGTTGTGGTTGTGTGTAGCCAGCTTTAAATAATTGTAGTGCTTGTTCTTTTGCATTGGCAATGCGGCGTGATTGATTTAGTACAATAAAGTCTTGACCTTTTCTTAAAATGCCCATGTCCATGGCTTCACTTGCAGAAGTAGCTACTTTGGCAGTAGCAATATTCATAAATCTTTTATTCAATGTAATGGTTTCTGGTTCGTCTGCATGCATTTCATCGGAAGCGCGTAAAACAAACTCCTTCGTTCCGCCACCACCAGGAATAACACCAATACCTAATTCCACTAAACCTACATAGGTTTCTGCTGCAGCACAAATACTATCGGCATGTAAATTCATTTCACATCCACCACCTAAGCAAAGTCCATGAGGAGCAATGACTACAGGAATAGAAGAGTAACGTACTCGCATCATTGTATTTTGGAAAGTACGAATGGCCATGTCTAATTCTTCATAGTCTTGTTCAATGGCTAACATAAATATCATACCCACATTTGCACCGGCGCTAAATAAATTACCATCGTTGGCTATAACTAGTCCATTGTACTTTTCTTCAGCAAGCGCAATAGATTTATTTAATCCTTCTAATACTTCTCCGCCAATACTATTCATTTTGGTATTCCAACTAAAACCTGCCACACCATCACCAATGTCTACTAAATGGCAAGCAGAGTTTTTCCAAATAGTTTTTTCTTGGAAGTCAGAAAGTATAATAAATGAATCGGCGCCTGGTATTAATTTATAGGCTTCTGTTGCAACATCATAATAATAACGCTTGCCGTCTTGTACTTTATAGAAGCTTAATCCTTTTTGAGACATCTTCTCTACCCATGCTGCCACTGCGTATCCGCCTGCTTTCATGTCGGTGATAACTGTTGCAATATCAAGTGCATCCCAGGTTTCAAAAGCGCCAATCTCCCAACCAAAACCTGCTTTTAAAGCGTCGTCCAAGCGGTACAACTCGTCGCTAATTTCTGGAATTCTATGACTTACATAAGAAAATAAAGCAAAATGAAACTGTCTTACAAATTCACCTGCTTTGTCTTTTGCTTGGTATAAAGATTTTATTCTGCCTGGTAAACTTTCAATGGCTTTTGCAGCTCCAATAGAAGCCATTTTAGTTTTCACGCGCGGCTCGTATTCAAAAGTTTTTAAATTCAGGGTTAATATTTCTTTAGAGGTAGCTGTTTTTATTTTCTTAAAAAATCCTTGACCAGTTTTATCACCCAACCAATTTTGCGCCACCATTTTTTCTAACCAGGGTGGTAAAGTAAAAATATTTTTAGCTTCGTCATTAGGACAATTCGCCGCCACACCTGCAGCCACTTTTACTAAAGTATCAATACCTACTACATCGGCTGTTCTAAAAGTAGCCGACTTAGGACGACCCATTATTGGTCCAGTGATAGATTCTATTTCATCAATACTTAATTCCAATTTTTCCATAATATGCAAAACACTCATCATGCTGAAAACCCCAACCCTGTTGGCGATAAAGGCAGGCGTGTCTTTACAAAGCACTGTGGTTTTACCTAAAAACACATCTCCATAATGCATATGAAAATCAATAATGGTAGGATCGGTTTTAGCGGTAGGAATAATTTCAAGTAATCTTAAATAGCGTGGAGGATTGAAAAAGTGCGTTCCACAAAAATGCTTTTGAAAATCTTCACTGCGACCTTCCGCCATTAAATGAATAGGAATACCAGAAGTATTAGAACTCACTAATGTACCTGGCTTTCTAAATTTTTCTACTTGGTCGTAAATAATTTTTTTAATATCAAGTCTTTCCACCACTACTTCAATAATCCAATCAACGTTGGCAATTTTTGCCATGTCGTCGGTAAAATTGCCGGTACTAATATTAGAGGCAAATTTTTGTAAGTATAAAGGAGAGGGATTCGATTTAATAGCTGCTTGTAAAGAACCATCTACTAATTTATTTCTTTCTTTAGCGTTCTTGCTTTCTTCACTACCCGGATTCAACATATCTAATAATAACACTTCAACACCCACGCCTGCAAAATGACATGCGATACGAGATCCCATTACACCACTTCCTAAAACGGCTACTTTTTTGATTGAACGTTGCATAATTAAAGCATTTTTGTAAAATTAGTTAGTTATGCAACTATTTTCAAAAAAACTTTCCATTTTCCGGTATTTTTTTTGCCACTGGTTGCGTCATTTGACCTTTTAACAATTGCGCCTTGTAGGTAGGGGGCTTTGAACTACATTTGTATTATGCAAGTTGATTCCAAATTAGTTAGCCATTTAGCACATTTATCGAGGTTAAATGTGGCACCTGAAAAAATGGATAAATTAGTGGCCGATATGCAGGATTTAGTAGGCTTTGTGGAGCAGTTAAACAGTTTGGATACCACTGGCACTTCTCCTTTAATGCATATGGGTGATGCTAAAAATGTGCTGCGCGAAGATGAGGTGAAGGGATCTATTTCTAGAGAAGAAGCCTTACAAAATGCGCCGGATACAGACGGAACATTCTTTAAAGTACCTAAAGTAATAAGTAAATAATATAGTATGTCATCAGTTATTGAATTAAGAGATCTTGAAAAAAGTTATTTCATGGCGGGTCAAGCCATTCCAGTATTAAAGGGCATTAACCTTGATATTCTAAAAAATGAATACGTGGCTTTAATGGGCCCATCTGGTAGTGGTAAAAGTACCTTAATGAATATCTTAGGTTGTTTGGACTCACCAACAAGTGGTATGTATAATTTGAGTGGACATGATGTAAGCAAGATGACCGATGATGAATTAGCGGGTATTAGAAATGTGGAAATTGGTTTCGTATTTCAACAATTTAATTTACTTCCAAGATTATCAGCAGCTGAAAACGTAGCACTTCCTTTAGTATATGCAGGTATATCAAAAAAAGACAGATTAGAAAGAGCCATGGTCGCACTTGAAAAAGTAGGCTTGGCAGAAAGAAGTCATCATAAATCAAATGAATTAAGTGGAGGTCAAATACAACGTGTAGCTATTGCGCGCGCCTTGGTAAACAATCCTTCAATTTTATTAGCAGATGAACCCACTGGAAACCTCGACTCTAAAACTTCAGTGGAAGTAATGGAGCTTTTTGGAAAAATACATTCTTCAGGCAATACGGTCATTTTAGTAACCCACGAGGAAGACATTGCTCATTATGCACATAGAGTAGTGCGTTTAAGAGACGGTCTTGTGGAAACCGACACGCTGAATAAGAATGTTTCACATTTCTAGTATCAATTATTGAACTTTATTTTATTAGTTTTGTTAGTATCAAAACCCCGGGAATCTTTTAATGATTTTTAAAGCTGGGTTTATGAAAGCATTATGAAAATTTATACAAAAGCAGGAGATTTAGGTAGTACATCATTAATAGGAGGTACCCGTGTTCCTAAAAGTCATATTCGAATAGAATCTTATGGTACAGTGGACGAGCTAAATTCATTTATTGGATTATTAAGTGACCTTCTTACCCAAGAAGAAATTAAAACTGTTTTAAAAGAAGTGCAGGATAGATTGTTTACCGTAGGTTCTTCTTTAGCCTGTGATCCAGATAAAGAACCTGCTTTAAAAATTCCCGATTTAAAAGAAGAGGACATTGCTTATTTAGAATCTTTGATGGATAAGATGAATGAGGTATTAGAACCTATGAAATCTTTTATTTTACCAGGCGGACATCAAGCTATTTCTACTGCACATATTGCGCGTTGTGTTTGTCGCCGTGCAGAGCGTTGGTGCGTGAATTTACAAGAAGAAGATTTATTTGTAGAACCGATGGTTATAAAATACTTGAATAGACTAAGTGATTACTTATTTGTCTTATCAAGATATATTGGTCATTTGAATGGTGTGCCAGATTCTCCTTGGAAACCAAGGGTGTAAATTAGAGACTAAATAAGAGTCAAGTCTTATAAAAACTTTCCGTCTTTCATTGTTAAACTACGATTGCTCATAGTAGCCAATGATTCATTGTGCGTTACTATTAAAAAACTTTGATTCATTTCATTTCTTAAACGAATAAAAAGTTGATGTAAAGCATTTGCATTTTCGCTATCTAAATTACCCGTTGGTTCATCTGCAAAAATAAGTGCAGGGCTATTTAATAATGCACGGGCTACCGCTACTCTTTGTTGTTCTCCACCCGATAAACTATGTGGCTTTTTATTCATTTTATCGGCAAGGCCCATAAAGTCTAAAAGCTCAGAAGCCTTTTGTTGAATTTGTTTGGAAGGCATTTTGGCAATCCATCCTGGAATAGAAACATTCTCAATGGCAGTGAATTCAGGAAGTAAATGATGGAACTGAAAAACGAAACCTATTTTCTGATTTCTGTAATGGGCTAAATCGGTTTCTGAAAGCTGGGTAATATCATTGCCCTCAAAAAACACCTGTCCTTTATCTGCTTTTTCTAAACTGCTTACAATGTACAAAAGGGTCGATTTGCCGGCACCTGAAGGGCCAACGATACTTACTAATTCCCCTCGACTTACCTCTAAGGAAACGCCTTTTAGCACAGATACAGGGCCATATTGCTTCCATATGTCCTTGGCTACTAGTAGATTTGGCGTTTGCTCCATGGTACAAACCTAGCAATTCCCGGTCAAATTTGACAAAATTTAAAGATTTGTTTACATCCTGTAGAAAAAACAGATTTGGTTATATCGTTTATACGGCTACTTTTGCAAAAAATAACGCTATGTTTTGGACTTTAGAATTAGCCAGCTTTTTAGAAGAAGCTCCTTGGCCCGCAACCAAAGATGAATTGATTGATTATTCAATTAGAAGTGGTGCACCCATTGAAGTAGTCGAGAACTTACAAGAGTTAGAAGACGAAGGGGAAGTGTATGAAAGTATTGAAGACATTTGGCCAGACTACCCAAGTCACGACGATTTTATGTTTAACGAGGATGAGTATTAGTTTTATAAATTAAGCTATTATGATTTTATAAAAAAAGTCCCGCAATAATATGCGGGACTTTTTTATTAGATATTATTGAGATTTTATGAAATATAAATCTCAATAATATCTTCTTCTAATTATGAAAATAAAAAAAAGGCTAAACTTTGTTAGCCTTTTTTTTATTTAGATGGGTTGGTAAGTATTTCTAAAAAGTCAACTTAAAATAAAGTAACATTAAACTTAATGTAAGTACAATGGTATTCGCCACAAGTACTGGTTTGCTTTTAATTAAATAAGCGTAGGTTAACCATACAATACAACTAAAGTTCACAATAAGTATCATAAGTAGGCTAAGACTTTCTACATTTTTTGTTTGCCAAGTTAAATACACCTGTGGTATGAAAGTCACACAGCTCAGTAGTGAACCAAAATAGCCAATGGCTTCTACTAATTTTGGGTTTATTTCTTTCTTGTTCATTTTATGCTTCAGTAATACCTGCTTTTTGCATTATTAAATCACTTACGCCAGTGGTAGAGTATCCACCATCATGGAATAAATTTTGCATAGTCACCATTTTAGT
>CAITGN010000060.1:0-4676 GCA_903891965.1 uncultured Bacteroidota bacterium | reverse complement strand
GCATTGGCTAAAATTAATTTTCCACCCTCCCAGAAATTTCTGAAAATAGGATCATCTGCCATATACACTAATTTACCAGACCCTAATTCTTTAACGCCTATTACTACTCCTTCTTGTAAGGCAGCCTTTGCTTTAACGCCCGCAAAACCTGTCATATAGCTTTCTTTTTTCAATAGTCCTACATTCCAAGCTTCATTACTAGGTTCGTAAGTAACCATATCTTGTTTTAAATCATAAAAAATACCATTAGTACCAAAACCAATAGGATGAGATGCATCTAAAAACACTTTATAAATTGCACCCGGAATAGAACTTTGTAAAGCGTCTACCACCTTTTCTCCGTATTTACTTGTTTTATTAATATCTGCCTTATCGTTTTTAGTAATCTCTTTCATTTTAAAACCCCAGTCTGCATTGGTAGATAATTGTTGCGCCGCTGTTTCAAATGCAATGAACACTCCCCCTTTTCTTACAAAGGCTTGTAATTTTTCAGTGATAGCTTTACTATTTAAATCCTTGTAAGATCCTTCTGGTGCAATAATCACATCATACTTATTAATATCTATTCTGCTTAAGAAGGAATAGTTCAATTGCGTAATAGGATAATTTAATTGTTGTTCAAAATAACTCCATACTTCTCCTGCAGCAAGTGCAGATACATTCTCGCCTGTAAACAAGCCCACTTTAGGGGCATGATTTATTATTTTATCATTAGGTGATCCAAAATCAGCGCCCGATTCTACCCAACCAGAATTCACAGAAATAGCTTCTAATTGTAGTTGCTCGCATACTTGTTTAGTATCTCTTGCCCAATTCTCTAAATTGCTTGTTTTTAAAACAATCAAAGTACCCGCCTCCATTTTTTTACCATTCACAACAAATGCTTTTTCAGCATATCTTACTTTAATGTTTTTTTGTAATAGCTGTGCTAATACTCTTGCCGACTTAAATGAATTGTAAGGAATAACATAACCATATTCAGTGGAAGCGACTACTACCTTTGGCGCAGTAAAGCCTGCTGTGATAGCTAATTTTTCTTTACTAGCATAACCATGCACTCCATAAGCATAAGGTAAAGACCAAGTGGTAATATCATAAGTGTTTGAATCATTTACTTGAGTAATGGGCTCCAATAAAACACGCGCTAGTACACCATGTGCTTGCGCTGCATTCACTGCTAATGTGTATCCTTCATTTACGAAATCGCCTTCTTTTTTAGAAACATAATCAAAGCCTTTAAAACTAGTACCCGCAGCTAATGTACCATATTGAATATTATTTTTTTGAAGTAACCCCGCCAAGGCTTCTAAAGCATTGGCATTGGGCGCTGTCATTACAAAAGTTTTATATTCTGAAATAGTGCCAGCCCTACTATTGTCATAATATTTTTTAAATGCCGATAATAAATTTTCTCTATGCTGAGAACTAATCTCAATAGTAGATAACCCTGTTGTATAATGATGCGTGGCTCTTGCTACTAAAGTAACTGTATCCAATGAATTGTCTATTACACCTAATCCTGCTCCAATACCGCCTTTCTCATAAGTCATACCAATGGCACCGTTGTACATAGGATAAGAATCACCATAAGAAGGATAAAGCATATCGAATCTTTCTTTGGTAAAAAACAACCAGTTATTTTGATCGAAGTACTTGGCATTATTTTTACCAATCTTTATTTGAAAATCTTTTTGCCAACTAGTAATGGCATCATGAATAGGTTCTGAAGTAGGTGTAAAGAAATAAGGTTGATTATAACTTTGCTCATGAAAGTCTACTACCACTTGAGGATACCATTGTTGATATAAAGCCACTCTTTGTCTACTTTCAATTTGTGTTTGCCAAGCCCAATCACGGTTTAAATCAAAATTGTAATGATTCGTTCTGCCTGCAGGCCAAGGCTCCATGTGTTCTCTAGCTTGAGGGTCTACATTCATAGCATTCCCTACCGCATTATTATACCAATTCACATATCTATCTCTTCCATCTGGATTAATACATGGGTCAATCATGACAATGGTATTTTTTAACCATTCTTTTGTTTTAGTATTGGAAGGATCCACCAAGGCAAATAAAGTTAGCATAGCTGCTTCTGAAGAAGAAGGTTCATTGCCATGTACATTATAATTTAACCAGACAATACCTGGTTGATTTAAATCCTCTACTGAACCGTCTACTAATCCGTTATTGTGTTTTCTAATTTTTTCTAATTGTGCAATATTTTCTGGAAGTCCAATAGCTGCCACTAACAAGTCACGGCCTTCGTTGGTTTTGCCATAATTCATTATTTTAACTCTATCAGGCACAGCTTCTGCAACAACCTTAAAATAAGACACTATATTATGGTGTCTTGTAAATCGAGTGCCTACTGTATAGCCAAGATAAGAGGCTGGACTTGGCACTACCTGCGCTTGCAGGGTAGATACAAAACAAAGAACTACCAATAGGACTGCTTGAAATTTAAAAATTTTCATTTTTTTATACTTAAATTTTATAGAATAAAGTGCGTATTTATACCCCCTAAAAATAAGGAAGTTTGGGCTTAAAATGAGGCTATATAAGGATAGTTTTACACAAATGGTAGGCGCTAGTTTGTTGAATACTAAATATTTAAGTAAATTACTTGTTCAATTGAACCTCTATGAAAAAAATGACTCCTTCTTTAACTATTCTAAGAACAATAATACTAGTATTTGCCCTTGTTTTGACAGGCAAATTAATGGCCCAACCCTTTTTAAAAGCACATCCTCATATTAATCCTTATCAATATGAAGTAGTGAAAGAAAAGTCATTTGACAATGGCGCCGTTACCTCGGCACATCCTTTAGCTAGTATGGTAGGTGCAGCCATGATGCAAGACGGAGGCAATGCCTTTGATGCAGCAATTGCTACACAATTAAGTTTAGCCGTGGTATTTCCAGGGGCTGGCAATATTGGTGGCGGAGGTTTTATGTTAGCTAGAAAAGTAAATGGTGAATTAATAGGCATTGATTATCGTGAAGCCGCTCCAGCAAAAGCAAGTAGAGATATGTATTTAGATGAACAAGGAAATCCTATTGATGGAAAATCTACAAGAGGTGCTTCTGCTTCTGGTATTCCTGGAAGTATTGCAGGAATGATAAGCACACATGCCTATGCAAAATTACCTTTTGCAAAATTGATTGAACCCGCTATTGAGTTTGCTGAATTTGGTTATGTGATTTCTGAAAGAGAATCCAAGGGTTTAAATGCAGATCGTGCCAATTTTTTAAAGTATAGTTCTGCTCCAAGTGCATTTACCCAAAAAGAAGTTTGGAAAGCAGGTGATACATTAATTCAACCAGAACTAGCCGCTACTCTTAAACGCATTCAAGCAAAAGGGCTTGCAGGTTTTTATGAAGGAGCTACTGCTGAATATATAGTTAAAGAAATGCAGCACAGTGGTGGTTATGTTGGATTAGAAGATTTGAAAAACTACAAACCTAAATTTAGAAAACCATTAGAGTTTGATTATAGAGGCCATCATGTAATAAGTTTTGCCCCTCCTTCTAGTGGTGGAATTTTAATTGCACAAATGATGCAAATGATTGAGCCTTTCAATGTAGAGAAAATGGGATTGAATACACTTGCTTCCGTAAACTTAATGGTAGAATCACAAAGAAGAGCCTATGCAGATCGTGCAGAACATATGGGCGATCCTGATTATTGGAAAGTACCCACTAAAACTTTAATTAGTAATAGCTATGCGCAAGCAAGAATGAGCGATTATAAAGAAGGTGTAGCGGGTAGTAGTAAAATAACAGTGGCTGGCGGGGCACACGAAAGTGAGCAAACAACGCACTTAAGTGTCATTGACAAAGAAGGTAATATGGTGGCCATTACCACCACTTTAAACGATACTTATGGTAATAAAACCATTGTAGCGGGTGCAGGCTTTTTATTAAATAATGAAATGGACGACTTTAGTGTAAAACCAGGTGTACCTAATATGTATGGGGCCTTGGGTGGAGAAGCCAATTCTATTCAACCAGGTAAAAGAATGTTAAGTTCTATGACACCTACCCTTGTCACTGTGAAAGGCAAACCTTATATAAGTATTGGCACACCAGGTGGCACCACCATACCCAATCAAGTTTATGAAGGTTTAGTGAATATCATCGACCATAAAATGACCATTAAACAAGCCATCGATGCCACCAGATTCCATCATCAATGGATTCCAGATGTAGTTGCTTTAGAATCTGATTTTCCAGAGGATATTGAGGCTGGCCTGAAAAATATGGGCTATAAAACCATCAGAAGAGGAAAATTTGGAAGAATGGATGGCATTCTTATTTCAGTTGATGGCAAACGTATGGCTGCTGGAGATAAAAGAGGTGATGATAGCGTAGCTGGCTATTAATTTTTGTATTTTTACAAAAACCCCTCTACTTGTTAAATAAGAAGTTTACCCTACTTAGAATTATTGCTGCTGCGGTGGTAGGTTTATTCTTATTTATCTATCTGATATTCTTATTGCCATGGGTACAAAATAAAGTGGCGCATCGTATTGCCGACTCCTTTAGCAAATCTATTGGCGCTCCAGTGGAATTGGGTCAAGTCCGCTTTTCTTTGTTTGATAAATTAGATATTCAAAACATACTTATTCGAGATGAAAATAAAGACAGTTTAGTCTATACCGAGTCTTTAAAATTAAG
>CAITGN010000059.1:0-2110 GCA_903891965.1 uncultured Bacteroidota bacterium | reverse complement strand
GATTAGAAGTGATAATGGCAGGCTCTTGTTCATTTTCTGGACACATTAAAAGAAAAGATATTCAAGTTAGCCCTGGTACTTTTGTTTTTTGGGATTGGGGGTATAAAAATTTATTTCCCGATTTACCTTTTGAATTTGCTTGCTTGGTGGTAACAAGAATTATATCCATCATTGATGAACATACTATTTGTACCGATTTAGGTCATAAAGCAGTGGCTGCAGAGAATCCCATGCCTAGGGTTCATTTTTTAAATGCACCCAACGCAGAACCAGTTGGACAAAGCGAAGAGCATTTGGTAGTAAAAGTACAAGACGCTTCAAAATATAAAGTAGGAGATGTTTGGTATGGCGTGCCTGTACATATTTGTCCAACAGTGGCTTTGTATGATACAGCTATTATTATAAATGATAATAAAGTAGTGGATCAATGGGAAGTAGTGGCAAGAAAAAGAAAAATTACTATTTAATTTTTTTGAATAATTTTTAATGCTCCCCAAAAATTGGAATTAATAGAAATAAAAAAAATAGATAGTACCTCAGCCAAAACTTTAAGTAGTTTGGCTAAAACTATTTACGTACATCATTATGCGCATTTATGGAAACCAGGGGGAATGGACTGGTACATGAATGAATTCGCTTATCCTGTTTCAAAAATTACATATGAAATAGAAAATAAAAACTGCTTACATTATATAGCTTACATGAATAATATAGCAGTGGGTTATTTGAAAATTAATATTGACGCTGCCATAGAAGGTGGAGATATAAAAGAAGGTATTGAATTAGAAAGAATTTATATCGATACTACTGCAGTGAATAAAGGGGTAGGAACTTATCTAATGAATTTTGTTTTTGATATTGCGAAGTCCTATCAAAAAAAATATATTTTTTTAAAGGCCATGGACACAGCCGACCAGGCAATGAAATTTTATTCTAAAATGGGCTATGCGTTAGCGGGCTCTTTCAGATTATCTGATACAATTTTTCATTTAATGAAAGAAGAGTATAGAGGTATGTATATTTTGAAAAAGTCAATTTAAAAAATTTATAAGCTACGCAAGTAGGCGCAACTTTTCTTTAGCGCTATTTCTGGATGATCTACTTTGTCTTGTTCTACAAAAAAATGTTCCATTCCATTTTCTTTAGCCGTTTTAATAATCTTAGGTAAGTCAAAAATACCCTCACCTGCATTGGCTATAAAGGGGAATAAAGGAATCCAATCAGAGGCGTTGTCTCCACTACCTGCAAAATGTTTAGATTCTTTCATGTCTTTAATATGCATCATTTTATAACGGCCACTATGCTTTTTTAACAAGCTAATAGCATCAGCACCACCCGCATAGGTCCAAAATAAATCCATTTCAAAAAATACATATTCAGGATTAGTCTCGTCTAAAATAATATCTAAGGGCATTTTACCATTCTCCACTTTTAAGCCATAGCCATGATTATGATAGGCATACCTAATGCCATATTTTTTTGCTTCTGCACCAATTTTATTAAATAAGGCAGCTAGTCTTTTATAATCGTCAAGCGTTTTTCTTTCTTCTTGTGGTATAGCGGGTAGTACTACATATTTTGCGCCTAAATCATTGGCAGCTTCAGCTAATGCACCCATTTTAGTAGATAAAGTATCTAAGTCGGTATGCATGGAAGGCACGGTAATGCCATTGGCTTTAATTATTTTTTTAAATTCAGTACTTGTTTTTCCAAAATAACCACTACCGCTAAATCCTAATTGCGGTGTTACTTTAGCCCAAGAAGCTATAGCCTTTTCTGTACTAAAACTATAAGGGCCAAATGTTTCAAATTCTTTGTAACCTAATGATGCCATGAGTTCTATGGCAGACTCCATATTGGTGTCTAATATTTTAGGAATGGAAAATAAACCTAAACCTACTTTATCTATGAGACCATATTGAGTAAATAATGCATTCGTACTTATTAAACTACCTGCAGCAGCTAAAGAACTATTTTGTAAAAACTGGCGACGATTAATCATATCATTTATTTAAAGTAATTAAATGTAGATTTTATTTAAATAGCAGAACGATATTTCAAATATAAAAAGGGCTAGAATTTGATAAAATCTACTAAAATACGAGTGTAT
>CAITGN010000058.1:0-11672 GCA_903891965.1 uncultured Bacteroidota bacterium | reverse complement strand
CCCCCCCCCCCCCCCCCCCCCTTTTCAACCCGAAGAGGGGATACGCGATAGCTTCAGGTGACTGGAGTTCAGACGTGTGCTCTTCCGATCTCTAATACCAAATCCACTCCTGGAATTTCAGCCATCTCCTTAGGCTTTAATTGTGCATAGCAGCCCGTAATCACTACAAAACTTTCTGGGGCTAATCTTTGAATTCTTCTTACCAATTGGCGACATTCTTTATCTGCATTTTCGGTAACTGAACAGGTATTGATCACATAAATATCTGCTTTCTCCGTAAAGGCCTTTTTCTCAAAGCCTTCCTTCTCTAATTGTCTAGAAAGGGTGGAAGTCTCTGAAAAATTGAGTTTACAGCCTAAAGTATGAAAAGCGACCGATTGGTTTTTCTGCATGAGGGCTCAAAGATAAAAAACCTAGGGGGAACGGGGAAATCTTAAAATATACTTAAAGAGCCTATTATAGGCCTATTAATTTCCCATTTTGGCTAGTTTCAATTAAGTTTGCAACTAATAAAACGCTAAAAATGGACTTTAAAAAAATTAATAATTGGACGGGTTGGATCGTGACCTTGATTGCATGTACAGTCTATGTTATGACAATTGAGGCAACGGGTAGTTTTTGGGACTGCGGAGAATTTATAAGCAGTGCCTATAAATTACAAATTCCACATCCTCCAGGAGCGCCTATGTTTGTTTTAATGGGCCGTGTTTTTATTATCCTTTTTGGAGACAATCCATTAACTGCAGCAAAGGCAGTCAATACCATGAGTGCACTTGCTAGTGGGTTTACTATTTTATTTTTATTTTGGACCATTACGCATTTTGCCAAAAGAATGGTGGAGACTAGCAAAGAGGTAGCCTTAACTACTCAGCAAATTATTTTAATCATGGGCGCTGGTATAGTAGGTGCCTTGGGATATACTTTTAGCGATACCGCTTGGTATAGTGCAGTAGAGGGTGAAGTATATGCACTTAGTTCATTTTTTACCGCCTTGGTATTTTGGGCAATTTTAAAATGGGAGCATAAGGCCGATGAGCCAGGTGCTGACAAATGGATCATTTTTATTTTCTATATCATGGGTGTATCTATAGGGGTGCATCTATTGAACTTATTAACCATACCAGCTATTGTTATGGTCTATTATTTTAGACAATATAAGCCAAGCTTTGTGGGGGGTTTAGTGGCTTTTTTAATTGGCGTTGTTATAACAGGTTTTGTACAAGTATTTTTAATTCAATACACTATTAAATGGGCGGGTGCCTTTGATGTTAACTTTGTGAACTCATTGGGTCTGCCTTTCTTTACTGGTTTTATTTTCTTCTTTGTTTTGGTGGCTATTATTTTAGCATTAGGCATTCGTTACGCCGATAAGAAAGGAAAATACTTTTTAAAGTTAGGTATTTGGTGTACTGCTTTTTTCTTGTTAGGGTATACTAGTTATTTAACGACCATGGTTCGCTCTAATGCAGATCCTTCAGTGGATATGTATAATGTAGACAATCCAGTTACTTTAATGGGTTATTTAGGAAGAGAGCAGTATGGTGACTGGCCTATTTTATTCGGACCAGATTATGTAGATAAAGTAGAGAATGTAGAAAATGGAGACCAATATGTGAAAGCAAAAACTACTTATGAGATTGCTGGTAAAAATTATAAAAGAGATTGGTCTTCTGCGCCATCGGCTCACTTGTTTCCAAGAATGTGGGATTCTGATAATGACAGAGGTCAGATGGATAGCTTTAAAGCCTTTGCAGGAGTGGAAGACGGAACGCCTCCTACCTTAAGAGATAATATTAAGTACTTTACCAATTACCAATTTGGTTTTATGTACCTGCGTTATTTCCTATGGAATTTTGCAGGCAAGCAGAACGATTTACAAGGTTTTGGAAATGTAAGAGATGGTAATTTTAGCACAGGTATTTCTTTTGTTGATAATTTCCTTTTCGGAGACCAATCGAAATTGCCAGACAGTATCAAGAATCAAAATAAAGCACATAACTCTTTATTTATGTTGCCTTTTCTTTTAGGTATACTTGGATTTATTTTTCAATATCAAAAAAATAAGAAAGACTTCATTGTAACAGGACTTCTTTTCTTCTTTACCGGTATTGCCATTGTAATTTATTTGAATCAACAAAGCTTACAACCACGTGAGCGTGATTATGCTTATGTTGGTTCTTTCTATGCATTTGCTATTTGGATAGGGTTAGGTGTTTTACAAGTAGCCATTTGGTTAGAGAAATTCCTTACTAAAAAAATAGCTGCTATTGCGGCTACTGTTATATCGTTTTTAGCAGTGCCAGCATTGATGGCGCAACAAGAATGGGATGACCATGATAGAAGTCAAAAAACTTTACCACGCGATTTAGCCCGTAATTATTTAGAAAGCTGTCCTCCGAATGCTATTTTATTTTCTTTTGGAGACAACGATACTTATCCTTTATGGTATGCCCAAGAAGTAGAAGGCATTAGACCCGATGTGCGTGTGGTGGTGAATAGTTTATTAGGTTCTGATTGGTACATGAAAGAACTTAGATATAAAGTGAATAAGAGCGATAAGTTCGATCTTATATTTACCGAAGACCAAGTATCTGGTAGTAAGTTGAATGTAGCTTATTACAATGCGGTGCCTGGTTTTGGGGATTCAACTTACCATAATTTAGATTCTGTATTTAGAAATGTCATTGCAGATCCTTCAGGAAAATACCAAGCCTCTACACAGGAAGGGCCAGTGAATATATTCCCTACCCATAAGTTTAAAGTGCCTGTTAATAAGGCAAATGCCTTGGCTTCAGGTATTGCAAAACCAACTGATAACATAGTGGATGAATTATTAATTGATTTTAATCCCAATAGACAATACCTACTTAAAAATGAAATGGCTATTTATGCCATTATTGCTACTTCTCAATTTAAGAGACCTATTTGCTTTACTTCTACACAGGAGTTAAAAGAAATGGGATTAGACAAGTATGTGCGTCAAACTGGTATGTCTTATCAATTAGTTCCAACTATAGGTCAAAGCATTGATGCCGATGTTTCTTATAAAAACATTATGACGAAGTTTACTTTTGGCAATGCAAAAAATCCAAATGTATACTACGATGAAGAAAATCGCAGACATTTAAATTCTATTCGTTTAACCGTTGCACAAATTGCTCAAGCTTTAGTGAGCGAGGGTAAATTAGACAGTGCTAGACAAATTATCAGAAAATTAGATAGCGAAACCAACGAGAAGAGTTTCCCTTATGGTATGACTTCTAATAGAGGTAATCAACATAATTATTTCTCTTATATATTCCTACAATCTTGTTATGCAGCTGGCGAAATGAATGTTGCTAAGAAAGTATCAAGCTCGGTATTGAAGGACTTAAATCAAGAAATTGCTTATTATAAATCCTTGGGTGACCCAATGTCTGAAGATCAGTTTATGCAAAACCTGGAGAATGCTTATCAGAGTAAGCCTAATGGTTTAAGCAATAAGCAAATTGTATTTGTTCAAGACGCTTTAACTACTTATCAATTAATTGCAGCTATTAATAAAATGAGTCAAGACTTTGCAGTAAAAAAATAGTACTGAATGCAATAATGTTGAATAGTTAATTGCAAAAGAGTAAAATTTGACTATCACTTAGTCTAATAAAAAAAAGGTCCTCCATAAATCGGAGGACCTTTTTTTATAGGGTAGGTAAACTAGTCTGCTTATAAAATAGTTAATAGGGTAGCTACCACTTTATCAATTTCGGCCTTTGTATTGTGTTTACAGAAAGAGAAACGAACTGTTACGTCATTGCTTCCTTTATGTAGTGCTTGTATTACATGAGATCCTGTTTGTGCACCACTAGAACAGGCACTGCCTCCACTAGCACATATATTTTGAATGTCTAAATTAAATAAGATCATTTCTGTTCTTTCCGACTTAGGAAAATTAACGCTTAAGGTAGTGTAAAGGCTTTTGCCAAAAGGGTCTCCATTAAAACTCACACCAGGTACTTTATTCACTAATTCATCGTGCATGTATTTTTTTAAACCAGCAATAGTTGCACTGTCTTTTTCAAAATTTTCAGTAGCCATTTCTAAAGCCTTGGCTAATCCTACAATGCCATATAAATTTTCAGTACCCGCGCGCATATTTCTTTCCTGTGCACCACCATGTAATAATGGGTTAATTTTTATATTCTCGCTAATATATAAAATGCCTACTCCTTTAGGGCCATGAAATTTATGTCCAGCGCCTGTAATAAAATCGACAGGCGTGTTGGCTAAGTCAAAAGGGAAATGGCCAACGGTTTGTACGGTATCGCTGTGGAAATAAGCATTATACTTTTTACAAATACCACCTATCTCCATTAGGTCAATCATATTGCCAATTTCATTGTTGGCATGCATAATGCTCACAATAGTTTTTTCATTCGAAGCGGCAAGTAGTTCTTCTAAATGGATGGTATCGATATGTCCATTGGGAAGAATGTTTACTAGGCTGAGTTTTGCATTATATTTCTTAGCTAAATGACTTACGGTATGTAAAGTGGCATGGTGTTCGATGGGGGAGCTAATAATGTGTGTGCATTCCAAATTTTCCATGGCTGCATGTAAAATAGTATTGCTACTTTCTGTGCCTCCACTAGTAAAGAATATTTCTGCAGGACGAGCGCCTAAAATTTTAGCAACTTGTTTTCTTGCTTGCTCAATAGCCATTCTAGTTTCACGCCCATAACTATAAATAGAAGAGGGGTTGCCAAATTTTTCGGTCATATAAGGCATCATGGCTTCTAAGACCAAGGGGTCTAGTGAAGTGGTAGCTGCATTATCAAAATAAATTCTTTCCATGTATCTATATATAACTAGTCTATAATGTAGATTCTAAACTTTTTCTAAGTTAGTTAATTGTGGCTATAATTGAAATAATCTCGTCCGCTAATTTATCGGCAGCTGCCTGTGAAGGGGCTTCTGTATAAATACGAATAATAGGCTCTGTATTACTAGACCTAAGATGCACCCATTCGTTTTCAAAGTCTATTTTAAAACCATCTTCTTTATTAATTGGGAAAGCTGCATATTTGGTAGCTAGTACATCAAATATTTTATGAAGCGATAAAGATGCGTCAATATCCATTTTTTTCTTGCTCATAAAATAAGCAGGATAGCTGGCTCTTAAGGCTGAAGCGCTCATTTTAGTTTTTGCTAAATGTGTTAAAAATAAAGCAATGCCAATAAGAGCGTCTCTTCCATAATGTAAATCGGGTACTATAATACCACCATTGCCTTCACCGCCAATCACTGCTTTTTCGCTTTTCATTTTATTCACCACATTCACTTCTCCCACAGCACTAGCGAAATAACTACAACCATGTTTTTCAGTCACATCTCTTAAAGCACGGGTAGAAGATAAATTACTAACACTGGCTCCTTTTTTATTTTGTAAAATATAATCGGCAACAGCTACTAGTGTATATTCTTCTCCAAATAATTCTCCGTTTTCACTTACAAAACATAAGCGGTCTACATCGGGGTCTACGGCTATTCCCAAACTTGCTTTTTTTGAAACGACAGTACCACAAAGTTCAGTAAGGTGCTCTTTCAAAGGTTCTGGGTTGTGCGCAAAGTTGCCATGCATCTCCCCATTTAATACGGTAATATCATTTACACCAATGGCTTTTAATAAGGCAGGTACTGTAAAAGCGCCAGAGCTATTAATAGCATCTACCACCACAGAAAAATTTGCTGTTTTTATAGCATCCACATCTACTAATGGATAATCAAGAATCGCTTGAATATGTTTTTCAAGACTATTGGTGCCTGCAATTATTTCCCCTAAATCATCTATGCTTGCATAATTAAAATCTTCGTTAGCAGCTAATGTTAAAATAGTTTTCCCTTCCTCACCACTTACAAATTCTCCTTTTTCATTTAATAGTTTTAAAGCGTTCCACTGTTTGGGGTTATGACTAGCTGTAAGAATTATTCCACCATCTGCTTTTTCAAAAACTACGGCCATTTCAACAGTAGGTGTGGTGCTTAAACCCAAATGAATTACATCAATTCCTAAGGCCAAAAGGCTTTGTTCTACCAATACTTCTACCATTTCTCCGCTAATTCTTCCATCTCTGCCCACTACTACTTTTTTCTTGCCAGGGCCTTTATGGAGAAGCCAGCTGCCATAGGCAGAGGCAAACTTAACAATGTCTATAGGAGTAAGGTTATCATTGGGTTTACCCCCAATAGTGCCCCTAAATCCGGAAATACTCTTAATAAGTGACATAGCTGCTCTTTTTTACTTTATAAATTGGTTCGGCAAATTTACTTTAAATTTTTGCACTTCCTTGTATCTTTATGGCATGATACTAGATATTGGGGCATCTTTGGAGCAGGCAGATCAGGCCTTATTTAAGCTAATTAATGGGCATTGGACCAATACATTCTTCGATTCATTATTGCCATGGATGCGTACTTCTGAGCACTGGTTCCCCTTTTATATAGCACTAGTAGGTTATCTATTCTATAAATGGGGTTGGAAGGCTTGGAAATGGCTTCTTACAATAGCAATTACTGTTGCGCTGAGTGATCAAGTAAGTAGTTTTATTTTCAAACCCTTTGTGCATCGTTTAAGACCCTGCAACGATCCGGCCATACTTTCGCAAGTAAAGTTATTAATTCCTGCTTGTCCTAGTAGTTTCAGTTTTACTTCCTCTCATGCAGCCAATCATTTTAGTTTGGCTATGTTCTTGTTTATGAGCTTACAACCCTTGTTTAAAAAGTATACCTATTTGTTTTTTGTATGGGCAGGTATTATTTCCTATGCGCAAATTTATGTGGGTGTGCATTATCCTTTAGATATATTGGCAGGAACGCTTATTGGATTATTAATGGGCTATGCTGGCGCCATTGTATATTCAAAATGGATGTCTAGAAATTAAACTGGGTCGTATTTTTGGGAAGCGCTAGTTCATAGCTTTTTCTTTGCCCTTTTGTTTTAACATGTATAATATTAATTTGCTCCGGGCTAATGCCTGCTAAAATATCACAAACTACATTTAGCTGTTTTAATTCCTTAATATTTTTTACTTCAAAATAAGTCCAAGTACTTTCTTTTTGAATTTCATATCCTACATATTCCAAATTGCATTTTGTTCCACCTGCCACTAGGGATAATTTTTTGGTGAGATAGGCTTTAATAAGTTGATCTGATTTTTCTTTTTGTGCAGGATTATTAAAATCAATGGCGGTGTGATTTTCTTGATTCACCATTTTTTCAAGATCGTCTGTAAAAGTACGCACGCTTATTTCAAGGGCTGCCTCTTTCTCGTTATGATTGATGTCAATCACGGATATAAAGAAAGGATGCATCATTGCAATAAATAAAGTGGCGAGTGGTTTGATGCCAATGAATGTCATAATGAATTATTTGTTACTTAGAGCAGTCTTTGTTAATTTAAGATCCTAAAATTAATCAATATGAATGAAATGCTAATTTATTTACATTTAGGGTATAAGCATATCATTGATATTAATGGTTCAGATCATTTATTATTCATTTTAGCTTTAATGATTAGATATAGCTGGAATGAATGGCAAAAAATACTAATATTAGTTACGGCTTTTACCATTGGACATTCCATGACGCTGGCTTTAAGTACTTTGAACTGGATAAGTTTCCCCATGGCCTTTATTGAGCTGCTCATACCCATCACCATACTTATTACTGCGCTTGCTAACTTTACAATAAGCAGTTCCAAAACCCCTTCAAAATATCTAGTTATTTACTATTTAGCCTTGTTTTTTGGGCTCATCCATGGGCTTGGTTTTAGTAATTACCTAAAAATGTTATTAGGCAAGGAGGAGTCTATTCTAGGCCCTTTATTTTCCTTTAACCTAGGCCTGGAGTTAGGGCAATTACTCATTGTAGGCATAATTTTAATTATTTCAATTATATTCGTAGACCTATTCAAAGTTGATAGAAAAAGATATGTTCAGGCAGGTTCTGTCATTGCAATTATTTTGGCTTTGAATATGGTGGTTGATAGAATCGCTTCTTTTTTATAATGGTAAAATTTTAACAATGAAAAAGTTTATTTACATCAGTTTGTTTTTCTTAAGTACTTGTTCTGTTTTAATAGCGCAAGACATTCGAAACAATCCAACATCAAATCACGGAAACAAATTTGAGCAGTTGGGAACAATCTTGCCTACTGCTAACGAGTATAGAACGGCGAGTGGTGCACCGGGTCCTAAATATTGGCAACAAAGAGTGGACTATGATATTAAAGCAACCTTAGATGAAAGTAAATTGCTTTTAACAGGTGCTGAAACAATCACTTATTATAATAACTCTCCCGATGTATTAACTTATTTATGGTTACAATTAGACGAGAACCAACATAGCACAGTGAACAATGCGGGTTATGCCACTAGCAATAATTTAGGAAGAGGCATGACAACTTCTACTATTGACGCAATGATAGATGAGAAAAAAGATAATGGACTAGGAGATAATATTGAAAAAATTACAGACGTCTTAGGTGCTCCACTGAAATATACAGTGAACAAAACAATGATGCGTGTGGAATTACCTACTGCATTAAAGCCTGGTCAAAAATTTGCTTTTAAAATTAATTGGAATTATAAAATTACCGACCGTTTAACATTAGCGGGTAGAGGTGGTTATGAGTATTTTCCAGAAGACGGTAACTACTTGTTTACCATGGCACAGTGGTATCCTCGTTTATGTGTGTACTCCGATTTTCAAGGTTGGCAAAATCATCAGTTTACCAATAGAGGAGAATTTGCTTTAACATTTGGTAATTATAAAGTGGCCATTACAGTACCTAGTGACCACGTAGTACTTGCAACTGGGGAAGGTCAAAATTATCCAGCAGTACTTTCTGCTGCTCAGTTAGCCAGATGGAATAAAGCACAGACTTCTAAAGAGCCAGTAGAAGTTGTTACTTTGGAAGAAGCTAAAAATGCTGAAAAAAATAAAGCCACTACACAAAAGACTTGGGTATTTACTGCAGAGAATGTGCGTGATTTTGCTTTTGGTTCTAGCCGTAAATTTATTTGGGATGCGATGGCTGCCAATGTAGAAGGCAAGAAAGTAATGTGCATGAGTGGATATGGTAAAGAGGCTTATGGTTTATACCGCAAGTTTTCTACCAAGGCTGTTGCCCATACTATTAAATCTTATTCTAAGTTTAGTATTCCTTATCCATATCCTGTGGCGCAAAGTATTGAAGCTTCAAATGGTATGGAATATCCAATGATCTGTTTTAACTATGGTCGTACTGAAAAAGATGGCTCTTATACTGAAGCTACTAAAAATGGAATGCTAGGTGTAATCATTCATGAAGTAGGCCATAACTTTTTCCCGATGATTGTCAATAGTGATGAGCGTCAATGGTCTTGGATGGATGAAGGGTTAAATACTTTCGTAGAATATTTAACAGAAGAATTATATGATAATAAATTTCCTACGCGTCGTGGGCCAGCCTGGACTATTGCGGATTATATGAAATTACCTAAGGATCAATTAGAGCCTATTATGACTAATAGTGAAAATATTATTCAGTTTGGTCCGAATGCTTATGCAAAACCAGGCACAGCTTTAAATATTTTAAGAGAAACCATTATGGGTCGTGAATTGTTTGACTATTCATTTAAAGAGTATGCTAGACGTTGGGCATTCAAACATCCAACCCCTGCCGATTTATTTAGAACCATGGAAGACGCAAGTGCTGAAGACTTAGACTGGTTCTGGAGAGGATGGTTTTATGGTATTGATCCAGTTGATATAGCAATTGATACAGTGAAACATGCAGTCTATGATGCAAACGCTATGGCAGGTGCTGGCATGATGAGCGGAAGACGCGGCGCTATGGTGAATATGGGCGGTATGGGTGCAAGACCCTTAGACAAGCCTTTGTTAAATGATTTTGAAGATATTTCTAAACTTAGAAATAGAAATGATAAGTCTATCGTTTTTTTAGTAGATGCAGATACAAGCCTTCGTGATTTTTATTGGAGATATGATAGAGGTATAGAGCCTTACGATTCACTAACCAAACTACCTGCTCCTAATTTCGGGGCACCTCTTACAATGACAGATGCAGAAAAAGCAAAATATGCAGATGTGCATTTATATGAAATTAGTTTTTTAAACAAAGGCGGATTGGTGATGCCCATTATAGTTGAATTTACTTTTGAAGATGGTACTAAAGAAGTAAATAAAATTTCTGCGCAAATTTGGAGACATAATGAAAATAAAGTCACTAAAGTTTATTTAACCAATAAAAAAGCAGTGTCTATTAAATTAGATCCTATGCGTGAAACAGCCGATATTGATGAAACGAATAATAGTTGGCCTAATCTAGCAGAGCCTTCTAAATTTGCTATATTTAAAGCAAGAGCTTTTGGGCGTGGGCAATCAATGGGATTATCTCCTATGCAAAATGCACAAAATAAAAAATAAGAAACTAGATACTACATATTAAGTAGTTATAAAAAAGGCGCTCCAGAAATGGTAGCGCCTTTTTTTATATTATTCTATTACTGAAATTATTGGTTCGCAGATGCTTTATAATATTTCCATTTTTCTATGACCGCTTGCATATCGGAAGGCAGTGGACTATCGAAGCTTATTTGTTTTTCAGTAGTGGGATGTATAAATCCTAAGGTTTGTGCATGCAAGGCGCATCTTGGGCAGGCCTCAAAGCAATTATCTACAAACTGCTTATACTTAGTATAAATAGTGCCTTTTAAAATTCTATCGCCACCATATTCAAAATCGTTGAAAAGGGTATGGCCAATATGTTTCATGTGCACTCTAATCTGATGCGTTCTACCTGTTTCCAAAATACATGATACAAGCGTGACATAATTATAACGCTCAATTACTTTATAATGGGTAATGGCATGCTTTCCAATTTCTTCATCGGGGTAGGCATCAAACATTTTTCTATTCGATTTATGGCGTGCAATATTCGCCACAATAGTTCCTTCCTCTTGTTCCATATCTCCCCAAACAAGGGCCACATATTTTCTTTCCACTGTGTGATTAAAAAATTGCTTGGCTAAATGAGAGGCGGCTTCTGGTGTTTTAGCAAGTACAATTAAACCAGTTGTGTTTTTATCTATTCGGTGTACTAGTCCAAAACGCGGAAGTACTTCTTCGTTTAAATCGGGATTTTGTGAAAGTAAATGATGCGCTACGCCATTGAGTAAAGTGCCCGTATAATTTCCAATACCCGGATGCACCACCATATTGGAAGGTTTGTTTATTACCATAACGGCCTCGTCTTCATACACAATATCTAAGTTCATGGCCTCTGGCTTGAGGTCGGTATATTCTGGATTAATAAAACTTAAGTAAACCACTTCGTCACCGGGTCTTGTTTTGTAATTGCTTTTTACCACCTTGCCATTCACGGTTAAAAAACCACCGTCAATGCCATTTTGTAATTTATTTCTGGTAATACCTTCAATTCTTGCTTGCACCCATTTGTCAATACGCATGGGGGCTTGTCCTTTATCTACTGTAAAGGCAACTCTTTCATAAAGGGACTCACTATTTTCTTTGGCGATGGGCTCTAATTCTTCTGACATGATGCAAAAGTAGGATATTGCTGCTTAGTTTGTAACTTTGCTTTATGCGTCAAAAAGTTTTTTTCGAGGATATG
>CAITGN010000057.1:0-1672 GCA_903891965.1 uncultured Bacteroidota bacterium | reverse complement strand
TATCCAATAAGTACCGATAATAAAAAGTTTATAAGTACTACTTTTAGTTGCAACATACGGTTGCCATATAAAAAGATAGATATAAAAGAAAGGCAAGCACTAAATGCCAAAGAGATAAGTGTGCTGTACTGAGCGCTACCATTAATTTCTAAAGCAAAGGGAGTAGGCGTATAATAAAAAGGAAAACGCAGAGCAGAAAAGGCTGCAGCGCTGGCAAGTAAAAGCCAAATGGTTTGTATTCTTTGTATCATAGTATAAAGTTAATCTATTTCAAATAAAAAAACCTCCGGCTAAGGGAGGTTTTAGGTATAATTTAAATGACTCTTAGGCTAATAAGCGTAATTTATTTTTTTTACTGATTAAACTCATTAAAGTTAAATGCTTAGTTTATCCTAGTTCTGGATACAATACAAATTGCTCCATAAACTTGTTTACTTCTTTTTTAGTTTCTGCCAAAACAGTTTCATTGTCTGCATTCATTAAAGCTTTGTCAATAGCTTCTACTACAAATGGAATATGTGTTTCAGTCATACCGCGAGTAGTAATAGCAGCCACACCAAAACGAATACCTGAAGTAACAAAGGCCGATTTATCATCGTAAGGCACCATATTTTTATTAGCAGTAATATCGGCATGTCCTAAAACCTGTTCCGCTTTTTTACCACTAATATTTTTATTGCGTAAATCAATTAACATTAAATGATTATCGGTACCACCACTAATAATTTCATATCCTTTAGCTACAAATGCAGCAGCCATGGCTTTCGCATTGGTTTGTACTTGCTTTTGATACACCATAAATTCATCAGATAAAATTTCTCCAAAGGCAATGGCTTTAGCAGCAATCACATGCTCTAATGGACCACCTTGTGTACCAGGAAACACCGCCATATCAATAATATTGGACCATAATCTTAAATTCCCTTTCATGTCTTTCAAGCCTAAAGTATTCTCACCATCTTTCGCCATCATAATAACGCCACCACGTGGTCCGCGTAAAGTTTTATGTGTAGTAGATGTTACAAAATGACAATGATTAAATGGAGAGCTTAATAAACCTTTTGCAATTAAACCAGCTGGATGTGCAATATCGGCAAGTACAAATGCGCCTACTTCATCGGCTACTTTTCTAATACGTGCATAATCTATATCACGGCTATAAGCACTAGCACCACAAATAATTAATTTAGGCTTATGGGCTCTTGCTTGGCTTTCTAACATTTCATAATCAATCAACCCCGTTTCTTTTACTACACCATAAAAATGAGGCTTATAAGTTTTACCAGAAAAATTCACTGCACTTCCATGCGTTAAGTGACCACCCATGCTTAAGTCCAAACCTAAAATTGCATCACCTGGTTGTAAAATAGCAAGCATAAGTGCTGCATTGGCTTGGGCTCCACTATGTGGTTGCACATTCGCATATTCTAGTCCAAAAACTTCTTTAAGTCTATCAATAGCTAATGTTTCCGTTTTATCTACAATTTCACAACCACCGTAATAACGACGGCCAGGATAACCTTCTGCATATTTATTAGTCATCACACCACCCATGGCTTGCATAACTTGTAAGCTGGTAAAGTTTTCAGAAGCGATTAATTCAATGCCTCTTCTTTGGCGTTCTAATTCTTGACGGATAATGTCAAATACAAGGGTATCTCTTTGCATGGCT
>CAITGN010000056.1:0-1570 GCA_903891965.1 uncultured Bacteroidota bacterium | reverse complement strand
GAAGATGTAACGAAAGAGTCTAAAAAGAAATAGAACTAAAATAGTTTTAAAAAATATACACGAAAGGGTGGCCTAACAGCTACCCTTTCTTTATTTTTACCCTATGAGAAAATGGTGTTTGCTTACAATTTTATTTTTGGGACTGGGCGGAAACCTATCTGCACAATATCAATATAATTGGAACGACAAGTCTCAACAAATTTATGATGCCATTACTTCTCTAAGAATCCCAGAAGCTAGAAAATGGTTAGAGCTAGAGAAAAAAAATAGCCCTACTAATTTAATCAACCCTTTACTTGAAAGCTACGCCGATTTTTATCAATTATTTTTTAATGAAAATAAAAGCGAATACGAAAAACTATTTCCAGCATTTGAAAAGCGTTTAGAAGTTTTTGAATCGGGACCTAAGCAATCTCCTTATTATTTATACTGTTTAGGTGTTACGCATTTACATAAATCATTGGTGGCAATTCGATTTGATAAAAACCTAGATGCAGCTTTAGAATTTAGAAAAGCCTATCTAACATTTAAAGACAATAAAAAAGCCTTTCCCAAATTCACCCAAGGAGATGTTTACTATGGACTAATGACTACTATTATTGGTACTGTTCCAAAAGCCTATCAGTGGATGGCCAATGTTTTAGGCATGTCTGGTAAAATTACCGAGGGCAATGCCTTAGTACTTAAGTATATTAATAGTAAAGATGAATACAGTGCAAGAGCCCGCAATGAAGCCTTATTTGTTTACCCTTATTTACTCATGAATTTTGAAGGCAATCAAGAAAAGACCTTTGCTTTTTTAGAATCGACTCCATATAATTTTAAAAAGAATCAGTACCAAGCATATATGGCGGTGAATTTATATTTAAACCATCAGCAGTCTAGCAAAGCTTTAAGCATTGTGCAAGAAATGGAAATCTCGGATGCGTATTTGCCCCTTCCTTTCTGGCAATATGAAATTGGTTACGCCTATATTAATGAATTAAAATTAGAGAAAGCACAAAAAGCCTTCATGGAATTCGTCTCTACATTCAAAGGCAACTTTTATGTAAAAGATGCTTATGAAAGATTAAGCTGGATTGCCTACATACAGGGCGACATGAAAAAAGCAGCAACTTACAGAAATAATGTTTTGTCTCAAGGCAATCAAATTACCGATGCTGATAAACTCGCTTTTCAAAATGCCAAAAAAGGCAGCTGGCCACATCCTGTTTTATTAAAAGCAAGACTTTTGAGTGATGGTGGTTATCAATCACAAGCACTTGCTGTTCTTGCAGGAAAAACCAGCAACGACTTCACAACAGATGCCGACAAGACTGAATTCGCCTATCGTTTAGGGCGCATTTACGATTTAATGAAGGACGACGAAAATGCAATTCGCTTTTATAAGTCGGCTATTGAAAAAGGAGAAAACCTGACTGAATATTTTGCCGCCCGTGCCGCACTTCAAATAGGCTTAATTTATGAGCACAAGGGCTTATTTTCTAAAGCCATTGAGTATTTTAATAGCTGTATTGCTATGAAAAACCACGCTTTCAAAAATTCCTTAGACCAGAAAGCAAAGTCGGGT
>CAITGN010000055.1:0-1891 GCA_903891965.1 uncultured Bacteroidota bacterium | reverse complement strand
TGGATGACCTATGTACTCAAAAGCATGATCCGTACCTCTTCCCTCACTTAAAATAGTTCCTTCTATCAAACAAGTAGTTGGATACCAATAAATGGCATTCATGCTTGTCAGATTGGGTGAAGGAGCAATGTTAAAGGTATATAAGCTGGTATGGTCATAATTTTTACAAGATATAATGGTTAGTGAAAATTTTTTGACGTGGCTTTTTTTCATCCAATGCTCTGCTTTCAGCATACTGGCATATTCTCCAATGGTCATACCATATACAATGGGTACCGTATTTTTCCCCACAAAACTTGCAAAAGGTTTTTCAAGTACGGGACCATCTACATAGTGTCCATTGGGGTTGGGTCTGTCTAAAATAATAAGCGGTTTATTATTTTCTTTAGCAGCTTCCATAAAATATTGCAAAGAAGAAATATAAGTATAAAAACGAGTGCCCACATCCTGAATGTCAAACAATAATATATCTACATCTTTTAAGTCGTTTTCGTCAGGCCCGTATTTATTGCCATATAAGGAAATTATTTTGATGCCTGTTTTTGAATCGATTCCATCTTTTGTTTTTTCCCCTGCATCTGCAGTGCCTCTTAATCCATGCTCTGGTGTGAATATTTTTTGAATGGTAATGCCTGCCGAAAGTAAAGTATCAATAAGATGTTGTCCATTGACCATGGCGGTATGATTGGTAAAAATACCTACTCTTTTGTTTTTTAATAAGGGAAAGTATTCCTCCGTTTGATATGCCCCAGGTAAAATGGGTGAAGGGCCTTGAGCAAAAATATTAGTGTTTGCCCATAATAAAAATAAGCTTGGAATTAGAAAAAATAATTTTTTCATAAATCAATTGAATTGTTGTTAGTACAATATAATCCTTATAAATAATAAACCAAAGTTAAAAAGTAAATACCGCTAATTTAAATATTTAGCCACAATGGGAACGCGTCTTCCTACACCAAAGGCTTTAGGTGAAATACGAATAATAGGACAGAATTGATTTCTTTTATATTCGTTGGTATTCACCATCTTTAAAGTCTTATCTACCAGTGCACTGTCAAAGCCTAAGGACTTAATGCTCGCAGGGTCGGCTCTTTTTTCTATGTATTGAAAAAGTATTTGATCTAGTATCTCATAGGCAGGTAAACTATCGCTGTCTTTTTGATCGGGTCTTAATTCAGCACTAGGTGCCTTTGTGATAATATGTGCTGGAATTATTTCTTGACTACGATTTATATATTTAGCTAGTTCATACACTTGCATTTTATAGCAATCGCCAAGTACACCCAAACCACCTGCCATATCCCCATATAAAGTACCATAACCAGTAGCGAGTTCACTTTTGTTAGAAGTATTTAATAACACATAGCCGAATTTATTGGCAATGGCCATTAAAATATTTCCTCTCGACCTACTTTGTATATTTTCTTCTGCTAAAGAAAAAGGTAAGTCTTTGAATAATGGCTTTAATGTATGTAAAAAACTTTCATACACTTCTTTAATGGCAATGGTATCATAAGGATTTTGTAAATTTTTGCTTAAGGCTACAGCGTCGTCCACTGAATGTGCTGTTGAATAAGCAGAAGGCATTAAAATAGCCCTTACATTTTCAGCACCTAAGGCTTCACAAGCAATGGCTAAGGTAACTGCTGAATCAATGCCACCTGAAGAACCTATAATGGCTTTTGTAAAACCCATTTTGTTAAAATAATCTTTCACCCCTAATACCAAGGCTTTGTAAACTTGATCAATATTTAAGGCAGGCTCTAAAGTAAGCGGATTTAATTCTTTATTGGGTACTCTTGCAGCTGGTTCAATAATGGGTGCATTTATCATACCGTCTTCTGTGCATTCAAAAATTTCCATCGCCGATTCAAACATAGGAAGTGCTCCG
>CAITGN010000054.1:0-3936 GCA_903891965.1 uncultured Bacteroidota bacterium | reverse complement strand
GGCTGCCCCTCTGGGTGATGATGTATTTGGCGAAGATCCTAGTATCAATGCCTTGGAAGCTAAGACTGCAGGCTTATTTGGTATGGAAGCAGGTCTATTCTGCCCAAGTGGAACCATGACTAATCAATTGGCTATCAAAACCCATACCCAGGCTGGCGACGAAGTTATTTGTGAGGAATTATCCCATATTTACCAATACGAAGGCGGTGGCATTGCCTCTAATTCAGGCTCTTCCGTGAAATTATTACGAGGAAATCGAGGTAGAATTACTGCAGCTCAGGTATTAGCAGCCATTAACCCGGATGATGTCCACAAGCCTATTTCTACCTTAGTGAGCTTAGAAAATACCTGCAATAGAGGTGGTGGCGCTTGTTATGATTTTTCCGAAATAGAAGCCATTCAAAAAGTAGCTAAGTCAAATGGCTTAGGATTACACCTAGATGGTGCGAGAATATTCAATGCCATAGTGCATAAAAAAGAAGACCCTAAACAATATGGAAAAGTATTTGATTCTATTTCTATTTGTTTGAGCAAAGGTTTAGGCGCTCCAGTAGGAAGTGTATTATTGGGATCTACCCCATTTATAAAAAAAGCAAGACGCTGGCGTAAAGTATTTGGTGGCGGTATGCGTCAAGCAGGTTCTTTAGCGGCTGCTGGCATTTATGCTTTAGATAACCATATTGAAAGATTAAAAGAAGACCATACTAAAGCTTTAGAAATTAAAAATGCTTTGTTGAAGAAGGATTTTGTAAAAGAAATTTTTGAAGTAGAAACCAATATTGTGATTGCACATATTGAAGGAAAATACAATGCTACTCAACTAGCAGCTGCCTTAAAAGAAAAAAATATTTTAGTTATAGCGATGACACCTGCACTTATTCGTTTTGTGGTGCATTTAGACATTACGACTGAAATGCTTGCAAGCACATTAGAAACAATAGAGAAATTATAAAAGAAATAATAAAAGAGAAACTACAAAAGAGAAATTATACATATGTTAGAAAGAATTAACCCAACATCGACACAGGCCTGGTTTGTATTAAAAAAGCATTTTGAGGAAGAGATGAACCGTAAACAAATGAAAGATTTATTTGCAGCGGATCCAACAAGATTTGATCAATACTCTATAGCTACATCAGATATTTTATTTGACTACTCAAAAAATATTATTACCGATAAAACTTTGCAATTGTTATTACAATTAGCCAAAGAATGCGGATTAGAAAAAGCCATTAAAGCGCAGTACGAAGGCAAGGCCATTAATGAAACAGAAAATAGAGCAGTACTTCATACAGCCCTTCGTGATTTTACTGCTAGTTCTATTTTAGTGGATGGAGCAAACATTCTTCCTGAAATTAAAAGAGTGCAGCAGCAAATGAAAACCTTTTGTAATGCTATACATAGTGGCGAGCATAAAGGGTATACAGGAAAGAAAATTAAAACCATTGTAAATATTGGTATTGGAGGTTCTGACTTGGGTCCTGTAATGGTCACTGAAGCCTTAAAACCTTATTGGGTAGAAGGTATTCAAGTTTATTTTGTGAGCAATGTAGATGGAACGCATATTGCAGAGACTTTGAAAAAAGTAAATGCAGAAGAAACATTATTCTTAATTGCTTCTAAAACTTTTACTACACAAGAAACCATGACCAATGCCCATACGGCTAGAACCTGGTTTCTAGATAAAGCATTGGATGAAAAACATATAGCAACCCATTTTGTGGCCTTAAGCACGAATGAAAAAGCAGTGAATGCATTTGGCATTAGTAGTAAAAATATGTTTGAGTTCTGGGACTGGGTGGGTGGAAGATATTCTTTATGGAGTGCCATTGGATTATCTATTGCTTTAACAATTGGATATGATAATTTTGAAGCCTTATTAAAAGGCGCACATGATGCAGACAAACATTATGCAACAGAAAAGTTTGAAAAAAATATTCCAGTGATCATGGCTTTATTAGGTATTTGGTATACGAATTTCTTTGGCGCACAATCGGAAGCTATTTTACCTTATGACCAATACTTACACCGCTTTGCTGCTTATTTCCAACAAGGGAATATGGAAAGCAATGGTAAGTATATAGACCGCAATGGTACAGCTGTAAATTATAGCACAGGTCCAGTTATTTGGGGAGAGCCAGGCACGAATGGTCAACACGCTTTTTATCAATTAATACACCAAGGTACTTTAGTGATTCCTTGTGATTTTATAGCACCTGCTATTAGCCACAACCCTACCGGTGATCATCATGATAAATTATTAAGTAATTATTTTGCGCAAACCGAAGCCTTATTAAACGGAAAAACAAATGCGGAAGTTGTTGCGGAATTAACGGCTAGTAAAAAATCAGAAAAAGAAATTGAGTTCCTTACTCCTTTTAAAGTATTTGCAGGCAATAAACCTACCAACTCTTTTTTAGTAAAGAAAATTACACCAAGTACCTTAGGATTTTTAATTGCCACTTACGAACATAAAATATTTACACAAGGGGTAATATGGAATATATTTAGTTATGACCAATGGGGTGTAGAATTAGGAAAGCAACTTGCGAATAAAATTTTACCTGAATTAGAAAATAACGAAGCGGTGAACAGCCACGATAGTTCCACCAACGGATTAATGAACCAATATAAAACTTGGAAAAAGCAAGCCTAATGTTAGCTGACATTCAAATAAGAAATATTGAACCCTCCGATAATGTGGCCATTGCTTCCGTTATTAGAAATGCCTTAGCTGAATTTGGTGCCAATAAACCAGGTACTGTTTTTTTTGATCCTACCACCGACCATTTATTTGAATTATTTAAAGCCCCAGGCTCTGTGTATTATGTAGCAGAAAAAAATGGAATTATTTTGGGAGGTTGTGGGATATTTCCAACGGAAGCCTTACCCGAAAAAACTTGTGAGCTTGTAAAATTATATTTAGATAAAGCTGCAAGAGGCACTGGTCTTGGGAAAGCCTTATTATTAAAAGCAATGGACTGGGCAAAAAATAATGGATATGAACAAGTGTATTTAGAATCGATGCCTGAGCTTTCTAAAGCTGTTAGTATTTATGAAAAGGTAGGCTTTGAAAAATTAAACCATGCCTTAGGCAATAGCGGACACGATGGTTGTGATATATGGATGCTTAAAAAATTATAACGCTTCAATAAATAATTAGGTAAATTTTATTTTACCATTTATCTACTTCTTCCCCACTTAAATTATCTCCTTCGCTTGCTTTTGTATCTCTAGCTTCTAAAGGTTTTTTCTCTGTAATTTCTATTGGGTCTTTATCGTCATTAGCCTCTTCAATTGCTGGACTAGGTTTTACTTCAGGTGATGAGGCCTGAAGGGGCTGTTCTTGAGCAGAATTGGTTTGTAAAGGAGAAGGTGAAGGTATGCCTCTATCATCACGCGCATTCGCGCGCTCTTCAAACGCTTTCGAGTTTTCTTCACGCGCATTCGCGTCTTCTGGATTATATGCTTCGTCGTGGTTGAACGCATCAAAATCAAAATCGGGCATCAATTCTGTTTTCACAAAATCAATAGCTTCGTTAATGGCTTTGATAAATTTATTAAAGTCTTCCTTGTAAATAAACACTTTATGTCGGTCATAACCATTATTATCAAAACGCTTTCTACTTTCTGTAATGGTTAAAAAATAATCGTTCGCACGGGTAGCTCTTACATCAAAGAAATAAGTTCTTCTCTTACCTGCACGCACACGGGTACTATAGACACTCTCAATTTTTCGGTCGATGTTGTTTTCGTATTGCTCTTGTTCCATATTCCTTTACTATTAATATTCTTAAAAATATAAAATGTTATTGAAAAAGTAAAATTTTGAGGGGTATTTTAATGCTGTTCTTGGGTCTGTTGAACCTTATATAATTCAGCATAGAGGCCATTTTTAGCTAACAAACTATCATGGGTGCCCATTTCAGCAATTTT
>CAITGN010000053.1:0-1570 GCA_903891965.1 uncultured Bacteroidota bacterium | reverse complement strand
GAAATATATCGTCAAAAATGGTTTTAACTTATCCCATCTATGTGGATATATTTAACAATAGTTTACATAATAAATAGAATTATTAAACGTTCGGGTAAATAATAGTCAATAAACCCTAGTCTTATTGCTAATTGTCTTTTCTTTGTATATTATAACGATCGACTATGTCAAACATGCACCTGATTACACCTAAGTTCCCTGTAATGGCAAATTCATTACACGCAGAATTAAAGAGAAGAGTGAATCTATATTTAGAAGACCATGCTATTAAAGCAACAGGAAATTTTAAATTGTTTTCTAAAGCCATTATTTTAATGAGCCTTTTTGTAATTACTTATATTCATTTAATATTTTTCACACCTCCTGTATTTTATGCGATTTTGGAATGTATCTTATTTGGAGGCCTTATTGCCGCCATTGGATTTAACGTTATGCACGATGGCAGTCATGGTAGTTTCAGTAAATACGCTTGGTTAAATAAATTAGCTTCATCTTCTATTAGTGTTTTGGGTGCAAGCCGATTTATGTGGGCCATGAAGCATGTAACCTTACACCATACCTATACCAATATAGATGGAGTAGATGATGATATTGAAGTAGGTGTTTTAATGAGAATGGCGCCTACGCAGAAGCATTATGGTTTACACCGTTTTCAACATGTTTATTTTTGGGGATTATATATGCTACTGTATATATTTTGGATATTTTTTGCAGATTATAAAAAGTACTTTTCTAAAAAAATTGGAACAGTAGAAATTAGTAAAATGAGCTTTGCTGAACATTTTGAATTTTGGGCAGTGAAAGTTTACCATGCATTTGTTTTTGTGGTATTGCCTATATATATGTTGGGCTGGGTAAGCTGGTTAGTGGGTTTCTTAGTAGTGGGCTGTTTTGCAGGCTTTGTATTAAGTATTGTATTTCAACTAGCACATACTGTTACTGAAACTGAATTCCCTTTGGCCAATCAACCTGATAATAAAATGCCTGATGAGTTCGCAGTGCACCAAATTCAAACCACTGCTAATTTTGCGACGAAGAGTAAATTAGTAAGTTGGTTAGTAGGAGGGTTAAACTTTCAAATTGAGCATCATTTGTTTCCTAAAATCTCTCATGTGCATTATCCTGCTATTTCTAAAATAGTAAAACAAACCTGTGCCGATTTTAAATTAAAATACATTGAATACCCAACGGTAATAAGTGCCATTAAAGCGCACGTTCAATACCTTAAATTAATGAGTAAGCCTTCCTTCCAATAAACTTATAAAATTTATAATAGATAAAGAAAGGTCCCCCGAATTTCGGAGGACCTTTCTTAGTATTATTGTTAAGAAGCCTTTTTCTTTCTAGCCATTTTTCGTGGCGGGTTGGCTTTTAATTCAGCAATAGTGGCATTCACTTCTTCAATGGTCAAGGTTTCTACTTTTTCTTGTTGTTCTTTACTTAATTTAAAATTGCGTAAACCTTGTTTAATATAAGGGCCATAAGGGCCTCTCAGTAATTGTATCTTTTCTTTTTCAAATACTTTAATGGTTCTCTCATCTTTTGCCTTACGCTTTTCTGCAATCATAGG
>CAITGN010000052.1:0-2917 GCA_903891965.1 uncultured Bacteroidota bacterium | reverse complement strand
TAAGGGCAGTACCAGTGCCAAACTTGTTTTCTACCAAATAAGTATGCAAAGCGCCAAAGAAGGCTTTATCGCCCACTAAGTGGCGAAGCATATTTAAAACGCGTCCTCCTTTCTGGTAGCTCACTAAATCAAAAACATCTTCACGCTCTTTATAAAAATAACGCACTAAATCTTTTTCGGCGTCAGCAGGGGCTGCTTAAATAATATCTTAAGCCTGTGTAATTTTCATATTCACCCGCATCCTTACCCTTGCTATGTTCCAGCCAAAGCGTTTGGCTATAATCGGCAAAGCTTTCATTCACAGTAATATTACTCCAACTCTCAGCCGTGACTAAGTCTCCAAACCAATGATGAAATAATTCATGTGCAATAGTGCTCTCCCAACCATTACCATCTTTTAATTCACGCGCGTCTTGTAGCACCATATCGTTATGCATGGTAGCAGTGGTATTTTCCATCGCCCCACTTACATACTCACGCCCATTAATTTGTGCATACTTAGCCCAAGGGAAATCAATACCTAAGAGTTCTTCATAATAGGCAATCATAGCAGGGGTCTTACCATAAATTTGGCGGGCTTGTTTTTCGTATTCCTTCTCTATATAATAACTAACCTCTTTTCCTTTATAAGTATCTTTCACTATAGCGTAGTCGCCCACGGCAAAGAAAAATAAATAAGGAGCATGGGGTAAATCCATCTTCCAAATATCTACACGCGTGCCATTTTTATTATCAATTTGTTTAGTCAATAAACCATTCGAAAGACTTACATATTTACTAGGCACTGTTAATTGAAATTCCTGTGTGCTTTTTTGATTGGGCTTATCAATAATAGGTAGCCATACAGAAGTGCCCCTCTGTTTCTCCTTGGGTCCATATTTGAATAGGCTTTGTGCTGTCTTTACCCAATGGATTAATAAAGTATAAACCTTTTGCATCGTTAATCGCGGCACTGCCCTTGGCCTTGTATTCATTGGGCTTGGCGGTGTATTTAATATAGACAGTATAGTTATCCGAAGGCGTATAAGACTTATCTAATTGTATTTTAATAACTAGACCGTCGTATACATATTTTAAAGAACTCATTTTTTTATTCATCATTATAGCCACTTGATGAATGTCCATGCCTTTCGCATCAAGGCTTAAAGTATTTGTTGCTTTTATATGTGGACGAAGGTTCAACCATACTTCTCCATTTAATTCTGATTTTGTATAATTGAAACTAGCTACCAATTTAGTATGTACTAATTCATTTTCTATAGTAGGAATACCGCGATATTCTTTTTTCCAACTGGTATCTTCAATCTCTTTAGAGTCTTGCCTGTCCTGGGCTCTAGCGTTTAAGCTAATAGCAATAACTAATAAATTAAAAATTAAAAATTTTCTCATTGTTCTATTTTTTTGCATCCTCCCTGCTTCGTATTTGATGCATCTAAGTTACAATACCTATCAAATAGAATCGTTAAAATAAACTTATAAAAAAATAACTAGCTTAGCAGTATAATTAAAGATCAATGGCAAGGTATTTTCTTGAAGTTTCTTATGATGGCAGTTCCTTTGGCGGATTTCAAATTCAGGCCAATCAACAAACTATTCAAGGTGAAATAGAAAAAGCCCTGGAAACCATATTCAGAGCGCCTCTTGCATTAAGCGGTGCTTCAAGAACCGATGCAGGTGTACACGGATTGCAAAACTTTTTTCATTTTGATACCGATCTCGTCATTGAAGCGAAGCATATATATAATATGAATGCGCTATTGCCTAAAACAATTGTGGTGAAGAACATTTATGCAGTGCCTGACGATGCACATGCAAGGTTTAATGCTATTAAAAGAGCCTACATATATAAGATACATACCCAGAAAAACCCTTTTTTAGAGGGAAGATCCTGGTATTACCCCTTTGCTGTGAACATGGAACTAATGCAAACAGCAGCGCAAAGCCTATTAACCTATACTCATTTTGAGACTTTTTCAAAGAAAAGTACACAGGTAAACACCTTTGAATGCCATATTACAAAGGCCTTCTGGGAGATAACCGAGGACGGTTATACCTTCCATATTGAGTCCAACCGCTTTCTCAGAGGCATGATTCGCGGCCTAGTAGGTACCCTTTTACAAGTGGGGCGAGGCCAAATTAGCCTTGAAAAATGGCATGAAATAGTGCTTTCCAACAACGAACAACTGGCCGATTTCTCTACTCCGGCCCACGGATTATATTTATCTCTAATAGAATACCCGCCTTTTTTGAAAAAAATAGTCTAGTCTAGAATGCATACTAGTATTGGGTTTGGGCTGCTAATGTGCAGATTTTGAACCTTTTGAACGTAAAAAATTACAAAATAGTATACAATATATTTGGATAGTAGCTAGGGCTGCTTATCTTTGCCGCCCGCTAACGATAAAAGCTCGTAAAACGGATTGTTCTTCGAGGTAATTTTCCAGCAAAATAAAGTCCAAAATACTTTAAAATACTTCTACCAATAATTGGTGGAACTAAATAACAGCTGTATCTTTGCCGTCCCTCTTCAAAAAAAGAGTAGCTCTTCGAAATTATATTGCCAGTTTTATGAATGATTAATTTATTATTAATTTATTTTTTTCACCATAAAGTTTGGCTATAAATATAAATGTGCCTACCTTTGCACCCCCTACGAATAATAGGGCGCAAAAAAAGCACAAAAGATCTTTGAAAGTTTGGAAACAATAGTAACTGTATTCTTGATAAAATACAGGTAAAGGTTTAAGCATCAACAAGAATTATATCAGACGTTAATTTCGATTTATTGAGATTGATAGTCAGATCAAACAACATTTACAATGGAGAGTTTGATCCTGGCTCAGGATGAACGCTAGCGGCAAGCTTAATACATGCAAGTCGAGGGGCAGCATGAAGTAGCAATACTTTGATGGCGACC
>CAITGN010000051.1:0-10315 GCA_903891965.1 uncultured Bacteroidota bacterium | reverse complement strand
TACCAACGGACCAAAAGTTTCTAATATTAACGTTGCTGTAGGTAAGCCTGGTTCAAATGTGCGTATTTATAATAACACGATGATTAACTGTGGATACAGAAGATCGGCTGCTGGTCGTGGTGGTTCTATTAACTTTGAGGAAGGTGCTGGTGGAATGGCATACAATAATTTAATTGTGAATTGTAAATTTGGTTTACGTATAGTTAACAATCCAATTGCAGATACTGCTAATATTAGATATGGCTATAATTATTATTATGCCGATTCTATTTCGGTTGCTAGTCAATTTATTCCTTCTTTATCAGTAAGTACTGCCATTAGCAAACCAATGGAAACAGATATTCCTAAACCTTCTACTTATTTACCAGTAGGTTGGACATTGGGTGCGGTATATACTGCACCGGCATCGGTTCTAGGCATAAATAATCCTTTATTTATTAATGCGCCTGTGCCTTTGCCTGCTGGTTTAAAATTAGCAGATATTGCTGTAGTAGGTACTTACAACTTTGCCTTAAAACCAAATTCTCCATGTATTGGAGCTGGTTTTATAGGGTTTTCTCCAAGAGCAGACGTCATTCAAGACCTAAGATTAGGTGCAACTGAAATTACTGGTCCTGGAAAAGACATTGGTTGTTATCAAAGTAATGGTAGAGGTAATCAACACTAGAATTTACTAAATAACATTAATTATACTAAGTGCCTTAAAATTATATTTTAAGGCACTTTTTTAAATATATACTATGTCGCTTTTACAACAGTTTAGAAACTTGCATAAGAAATTCGCATCTGTACTTTTTGTGTTTTTCTTTTTAATAGGGCTTACGGGTAGTTTATTGTCTTTTAAGTCGGCATTTACCAAGGTCATTTTTGAAAATAAAGAAATAAGTGGGGAAAGTAAGTTAACTGCTATTTTGCCTTTAGATAGCTTGGAAACAATTGCTACTTCTACTTTAAATGAAAAGGCTAATACGAAATTTAAAAAATCAGAAAAAGTAGAAATTAAAATAGCTAAGGGAACGGTTTTATTTTATTATAAAGACGCCTATAGTATTCAAGTAAATGGGGCTTCTGGCGCACCTATTTTAATTGAGAAGAAATTTGGCGGCATTATTCAGGATATACATGATGGTGCCATTTTGGACAGTCTATTTACTAACAAATTAAGTTTGTCTAAAAAAGTATACTCTATCATAATGGGACTTTCTTTATTATTGCTTACCATTACAGGTACTTACATGTGGTACAAACCTAAAATGATTAAAAAAAATAGATAATGAATTGTAAAAAACATTTTTTATTTGCTGGCTTAGTTTTATGGTTATTATTTATAACAGAAATTGCTCATGCGCAAACAAAGGACAGTGTCATTAATTTTATCTTCACTTCCGATGTGCATTTTGGATTAACAAAAGAAGAATTTAGGGGTAAAGAGAAGGTGCCAGCCTTAGAAATTAATAAAGCCATGGTGCAAGCCATGAACACTTTATCTACTAAAAGTACAAATATTGCAGGTATTGATGCTTTAATTATTACAGGAGATATTGCCAATAGAATGGAAAATGGAGTGCAGTCGGCTACTGAATCTTGGAGGCAGTTTAAAGAAGTATATATAGACAGTAATCGTTTGCACAAAGCTAATGGAGCTAAGTCGGAATTGTTCGTTGTTCCTGGTAACCATGATATGAGTAATGCCATTGGATTTCACCGACCTATGAAACCCAATAGGGATGCGGCTTCCATGCTGGGTATTTATAATTTAATGTTCCCCAACAATCAGGTAAGTAAATTTGATAGTAGCTTAACCCGTATTCATTATTCAAGAGACATAAAAGGAGTGCATTTTATTTTTCTAAGTCTTTATCCCGATTCTGCTGAAAGAGTTTGGATGGAAAAAGATTTAAAAAATATTCCGCTCACTACACCTGTATTTTTATTTGCACATTCTATACCTGATGTGGAACCTAGGTTTTTCGAAAACCCCAATGGAATTCATGATATTAATGAAGAAGATAAGTTTGAAAATTTAGTTCCAGAGAGGTATAAAGATGGAAGAGATGTAAAAGGGGAAACAACTATTGAACAAAAAGAATTTGTAGAATTCATCAAAAAGCATTCTAATATAAAAATATATTTTCACGGTCATGAGAACTGGACAGAATATTACATTTATAAAGGCCCTGAGAAAAATAGTAACCTTACCTGTATTAGAACAGACAGCCCTATGAAGGGAAGAATTTCTCTTAAAGATGAAAAAAAGTTAGCCTTCGAATTAGTCTCTATTAATACCCATACAGGTATATTAACTGTAAAAGAAGTTTTATGGAATGCGCATTTAAATTCAAATGAACTAGGATGGGGATTGGAGGGGTCTTATAATTTGAAATAATTATAAAATTAGTCCTTCACAAACAAAGCCTTTAATTCAGTAGCATCATCTGGCTTCATTTTTCCTGCTAATATTAAACGAAGTTGTCTACGGCGAAGTGCACTGTCGTAAAACTTTTTCTCTTCTTCCGATTCTGCAATAATTGCTGGAACTTGTTTTGGTTTTTTATTTTCATCCAAGGCCACAAAAGTAAAATAAGCCTCGTTGCTTAATTCTTTACTTTGTGTAATCATATTCTGATTCCACACTTTTAAATGTATTTCCATAGAAGTAGTGAATGCCCTTGTTACTTTTGCTTCAATACAAATTACATTGCCTAATTTAATAGGAGTTTTAAAACTAATATTGTCCACAGAAGCGGTCATGGCACCTGAATTACAATGTTTCGCTGCAGATAAATAAGCGGCAATATCCATCCAATACATAAGCTTGCCCCCCATTAAATCACCAAAAGTATTGGTGTCATTCGGTAGTACTAATTCATTCATGGTAATAAATGAATCCTTGGCTTTTCTTGCTTCCATAAAAATTATTTGTAGCCCAAAGGTACAGCTTAAACTGTAAAATGGTCCAATTTAGCTAAGTAGGCTGGGTCTACTTCTGCGCCAATACCTGGGGTGTCGCTAATAGTTAAATGCATTCCATTAAATTGAACACCACCCATAATAGGGTCTTCTAAATGACCAAGTAAACAAGTGTCCATATCGTAATACTTTACATTGTCCATGGCCATGGCAAAATGCATTTTAGCACTAAGGGCTAATCGGCTTTCTAACATGCCACCCATCATACATGGAATATGATTGGCTTTAGCAATATCATGTATTTTAATTGCTTCATGAATGCCGCCACTTTTAGAGAATTTAATATTTATAGAATGACAAGATTTTGTTGCCATTAATCTTCTTGCATCATGATGCGTGAAAACCGATTCATCGGCCATAATAGCAATAGGAGAGGCTGCGCATAAAGCAGGTAAATAATCGTCATAATATTTGCGCATGGGTTGCTCACAAAATTCAATTTGATAAGGGGCTAAGCCTTCTAAAACTTTTAAAGCCTCTTCTTTTGCCCAACCTTGGTTGGCATCAATTCTAATTTTAGTATCATATCCAATCGCTTCTCTTATACTTTTTATTCTTTCAATATCTTCTATAGGGTCTTTCCCTAATTTTACTTTAATAATATTTACACCTTGCTTTACAAAATCAATGGCATCCTTGGCCATACTTTCGGGTGTATCAATACCAATGGTTAAATCGGTTTCAATGGGTTTGGACTTTCCTCCTAAAAATGCATACAAGGGTTTGCCTGCTGCCTTGGCTGCAATATCGTATAAGGCTAAATCAAATGCACTTTTAGCGGTATAGTTGCCAGCAATAATCGTATCTAGTTCAGCTAACCTTTCTTCAATGGCTAAAGGGTCTTTGCCTTTCAGGTAAGTAGCAAAATCCTTGGCAATATTGTAACAGCTTAACTGCGTCTCGCCTACAATCATAGGAAAAGCAGAACATTCTCCCCATCCAATAATGCCTTCATCGGTATGAATTTTAATAACTATGTTTTGTGCATAGTGCATGGTCCCGGTAGCAATGGTAAAAGGCGTCATGGGAATTTTAAACAAGAAAACATCGGTGGAAAGAATTTTCATAAAAACTGTTTTTTTATAAGAAGCGTAATTACAATTATAAAGATACTTAACTCTTATTTAATGACTATAATCCTTTGATTTTTAAGATTTACTACCGATATTTGTGATACGAATGAACGTTAGCATGAGCCTATCTTTAGACAATACCCAAATTGCATTTGCATATAAATCTACCGCTGAATTAAAACGAGCGCGCTTTCTTTTTTCTGTGATACAAAGTCCTATTATTGTTTCTTTAGCTACTAAGTTAACGCCTGCATTAATGAATGCTGGTTTGCCTTTGAATGGTTTAATTCGCAGCACTATATTTAATCAATTTGTAGGAGGAGAAACTTTAGAAGAAACTGCAAGAGTGGCTAAGCAATTAGGTGCATATGGGGTGCAAGTAATTTTAGATTATGGAGTAGAGGCGAAAGAAGGAGAAGAGAATTTTGATAATGTTACTGAAAAAATAATGGAAGCAGTAACATTTGCAGCCACTCAAAATAATATTCCTTTTGTAAGTATTAAAATAACAGGTATTGCAAGTTTACAGTTATTAGAAACTTTAAATGAAGCGCCAAGACTAAGAAGTGGCATACATAACAGCGAAATGGAAGATACAGCTTGGGAGCGCGTGAAAGAAAGAATGTATGCTATTTGTGATTTGGCTTCTGAAAAAGGCGTGGGTATTTTATTAGATGCAGAAGAAACCTGGATACAAGATCCTATTGATAGACTAGCCATTGAATTAATGGCCGTTTATAATAAAGAGAAAGTAGTGGTGTATAATACTTATCAATTATATAGAAACGACCGATACCATTTTTTACAGTTGTCTCATAAAATTGCTAAAGAAAAAAATTTCAAACTAGGTGCGAAGCTTGTTCGCGGTGCCTATATGGAAAAAGAAAGACTTCGCGCTAAAGAGCATGGTGTGGCATCTCCTATACATATTGATAAAGAAGCCACCGATAAAGATTTTAATGATGCAGCAGCATTTTGTATTCAAAACAAAGAGACCGTTTCATTAATACTTGCCTCTCATAATGAACAAAGTAATTTGAAAATTGCTCAACTCATGATAGAAAAAGGCATTCCAGCTGGTGACCCTCATGTGCATTTTTCTCAATTATATGGTATGAGCGATCCTATTAGTTTTAATATGGCTAAGGAGGGGTATAATGTTAGCAAATACCTGCCATTTGGGCCCATTAAGGATGTGATTCCTTATTTAATGAGAAGGGCAGAGGAAAATTCAAGCGTCAATGGCCAAACCAGTAGGGAGCTGCTTTTCATAAGGCAAGAACTGGCGCGCAGGAAGGCCAAAAAATGATTTCTAGATAAAAGGTATTGGTTGTAAATTGCACTATGCAACAATACTTGAATTTACTACAACACATTATCGACAACGGGGCTGAAAAGACCGATAGAACTGGAACTGGAACCAAAAGTTGTTTTGGATATCAGATGCGTTTTAACTTGGCAGAAGGCTTTCCCATGGTAACCACCAAGAAGCTACACTTGAAAAGTATTATTTACGAATTACTTTGGTTTTTGAATGGCGATACGAACATTAAATATTTAAATGAGAATGGAGTACGTATCTGGGACGAGTGGGCCGATAAAAATGGTGATCTAGGTCCGGTCTATGGAAAACAGTGGAGAAGTTGGGAAGGCGCGAATGGCGTAGTGATTGACCAAATTTCAGAATTAATTGAACAAATAAAAAAGACACCTGATAGTAGAAGACTCATTGTAAGTGCTTGGAATGTGGGTGATTTATCTAAGATGGCTTTAATGCCTTGTCATAATATGTTTCAATTTTATGTGGCCGATGGAAAATTAAGTTGTCAATTGTATCAACGCAGTGCCGATGTATTTTTAGGCGTGCCTTTTAATATTGCTTCTTATGCATTACTTACTATGATGATTGCTTCAGTTTGTGGTTTAGAATACGGAGACTTCGTCCATAGTTTTGGCGATGTGCATTTGTATAATAATCATGTGGAGCAAGCAAACTTGCAATTGTCAAGAAAACCTTTTCCACTTCCTACTATGAAAATTAATAAAGAAGTAAAAGATATTTTCTCTTTTCAATTCTCTGATTTTACTTTAGAGCATTATGAAGCACATCCGAGTATTAAAGCGCCAGTGGCTGTTTAAAAATATATAAATGAATATAACCCTAGTAGTAGCGGCTTCTGAAAACAATGCCATTGGTTTAAACAATCAATTATTATGGCATTTACCTAAGGATATGCGCTTTTTTAAAAACACTACCTGGGGTATGCCTATATTAATGGGGCGAAAAACTTTTGAGTCCATGGGTAGTAAGCCTTTAAATGGAAGATTGAATATTATTATTACGCGTAATAAAAATTGGGTAAGTGAAGACGTGACTGTGGTGCATACCATGGAAGAAGCTATAGCACTAGCTACAAAATTTAGTTATAATGAATTATTAGTCATTGGTGGTGGTGAAATTTACGAGATGGCCTTACCACTAGCACAAAAAATATGGTTAACAAGGGTGCATACGACCATTGAAGGCGATGTTTATTTCCCTAAATTAAATGCAGATTGGGAATTGGAAAGCAGTACCCAAAACGCAGCCGATGAAAAACATATATTTTCTTTTGACTTCGAATGTTGGAAAAGAAAATAACATGCCTTATACATTTCCATTTACACTGCTTAATTATTTAAAATACTATTTTAATGCTTCCAATGGGAAAGGGCATGGTGTGCATTCTCCATTTGTATATAGTTTTATCCGTTCCGTCTTAAATAATAAAGGGCTTAGGCAAGAAGCTAATTATTCTAATAAATACCGTGCCTTAGTCATTCGTATGGTAGCTTATTACATGCCAGCCAATGTAATGGAATTGGAAGCCGCACCTTCAAGCATAGCAAAGGTTATAGAAGAGATAGAAAATACGGATTCTATAGGCCTTTTATTTGTAAAGCAAAATAAAAATGCAGAAGATTTAACAAGTTATTTTAATGCTGCTTTAAAAAAACTAAATACCCAAAGTATTTTAATTTTTGATGGCATACATGATAGTAAAGAAATGGAAGCGAGTTGGGAGACAATTAAAATGCATAAAGAAGTTAAGCTTACAATTGATTTATTTAAATTAGGGATTGTATTTTTTAGACAGGAACAATTAGAAAAAGAAAACTTTATCATCCGCTTTTAAACTATTTATACATTGCTACCTAACTCGTTCATATCATCTTTAAAAGGCTTACCTGGTTTCGATGAACAGGCATTTATACAAACGCATGCGTTAAAGGAGTCGATTACTTCTATAAGAATAAACACCCAAAAATCATTTAAAGAAAACCCTTCTTCTTTTTTTGAACAGGCAAGTCCTATACCTTGGTGTGCTGATGGATTCTATTTAAAAGAGCGCCCCTTATTTGTACTTGATCCCTTATGGCATGCAGGGGCTTATTATGTGCAAGAAGCCAGTAGTATGTTTTTGCATCATGCCTTAGAACAAATTGCACCTAATCCTGGCCCAATGCATGTTTTAGATTTATGCGCAGCGCCAGGGGGTAAGACCAGTTTACTTGCTAACTATTTTCAAAAGGGTTTAGTAGTAGCCAATGAAACTATTAAAAATAGAAATGCCATTTTGGTAGAGAATACTACTAAGTGGGGAGCTGATAATATTGTAGTCACACAGAACGACCCTTCTCATTTTAAAGCATTGCCTCAGTTTTTTGATATTGTATTAATAGACGCGCCTTGCAGTGGGAGTGGTTTATTTAGAAAAGACCCAGATGCTATTGAGCACTGGAGTATTGATGCAGTGCAGCATTGTAGTGTAAGGCAGTCGCGCATAATTGATGATAGTATAGATTGCTTGAAAGAAGGGGGTTATTTAATTTATTCTACCTGCTCTTATTCAATGCAAGAAGATGAAAATATTTTAGATAAAATTGCTTCCATAGAAGGAATGAAAAGTATTGATTTAAATATTATAGATGCTTGGAATATTATTAAAAGCGAAAGTCCAGTGCACCACTCAAATGGTTACAGGTTTTATCCAGATAAAGTAAAAGGGGAGGGTTTTTTCTTAACGGTATTTAAAAAAGAACTTTCTACTAGTAACGCTTATTATGACTCTTCTTTTGTAACCACTGCCATTACTAAAAAAGAAACAGAGGTGTTGAATGCACATTTTTCTTTGCCGGAAGATTATTATTTTATCAATCATCAAGAAAATATTATTGCTTTAGCATTGACTTTTAAGGATGCTTATAATACACTGCTTAAAAACTTGTATGTAAAAAAAATGGGCTTGGCTATAGGAAGTATTAAAGGAGCTGACTTAATTCCAGCACATGCACTTGTCATGAGTACTTGGAAAAATCTACCCTTTCAAACCATGGAATTGGACGAAGCCACCGCCTTGCAATATTTAAGAAGGGCCGATTTGAATTTGCCTGGGGGTAAAGGCTGGCATGCCATTCAGTATAAAAATACCCGTTTAGGTTGGGCAAAATTACTTCCCAATAGGTCCAATAATTACTATCCAAATGAATGGAGGATATTGAATTATTGATGATTATATATTACATAAATATATAATTAACATATTTTCTACTTTCTTTGTAATTCATTTTTGTACCTTTGCCAGATGTTTAAAAGATGGATTTTACTGTTCTTTCTTGTCATTGGCCTTACTGGCCAATTGTCTTCTTATGCCGCCAAGCATAAGCAGACCAAAAAGCATGCAGTAAAGACAACTGCCCAATATAAGAAAAAGGCAACTATTCATTCGAAAAAGAAGGGTAAAAAAGGCATCTCCAAAAAAGGTAAAAAGCGTCGTGGTAAACACAGTGCTTATGTGCCACTTAAAAATCCGGAGCCGCTGAAGTTAATTGCGGACAATAAAGAAAAAATGAGATTGTCTGATAGCTTGCATAAGTCTACAATGCTTGTGAATAATACGGAATTAGAAGAAGGTTATTTTGCAAGTTTATTTACCAATCAAAAAAAGTCGGCAAGTTTTCAAACCTTAGAAGGTACGGCTGCTGTTTTTAAAAGTGTAAGTGGATGGGAAGATAAAAAGTTTTATATCTTAACTAATCAATTACCCGTTGGTACCATTGTTAGAATTACCACTTCCGATTTAAAAAGTATTTGCGCTAAAGTTATCAATGCCTTACCTGAAGTAGGTAATTCAATTCAATACCGTTTAAGTGATGCGGCTGCTGCTATCTTAGGCATTACCAATAAGACTTTCCAGATTTCAGTTACTTATTAATTATTTCTATGAAATGTAAATTCTGTACTTTCCTTTTGTTAATGGGAAGTTTTATAATGAGTTGTGCGCAAACTAGCACAAGTTCATCTAAATTGTTAAATGCTGCTGCTTATAAAGAAGCGATTACTGCTAAAAATATTCAAGTTTTAGATGTAAGAACCTCCACTGAATTTAATGGAGGTCATATCAAGCATGCTTTACAAGCTAATTGGTTAGACCCAAAAGAATTTGCAGATAGAACCCAACATTTAGATAAAAACTTACCTGTATATGTGTATTGCCAAGCGGGTGGTAGAAGCGCTTCTGCTCAAGAAGCACTAGAAGCAAAAGGGTTTAAAGTTATTAATTTGGAAGGTGGTATGAGTAATTGGAAAATGAATGGTTTTCCGGTGGAAGGTGCCGGGAATAAAGCGCAAATGCGTGTGGAAGATTTTGATAAAACTATAGCGAATAATAAAATAGTACTAGTGGATATTGGTGCCGATTGGTGCCCACCTTGTAGAAAAATGTTACCTGTGCTTGAAAGCTTAAAACAAAAACCTGCCGCTGCTTTTTATTTTTTAGCAGTGGATGGTGGAGAAGATATTGAAGTGATGAAATCTTTGAAGTCGGAAGGCTTGCCTACTTTTATACTATTTAAAAATGGTAAAGAGACTTGGAGACATCAAGGATTAGTAACGCTTGAAGAATTTAATGCTGCGCTAAATAAATAAGAGCCTTTTTAAATAGGTTTTCTATAGCCTCTTAAAAAATCGGTAATGGGCATTCTTTTTTTACCTTCCCATTGAATATCATCAATGCCAATATAGCCAACCTTGCAAGCAATTTTTGCAAATGTTTTTCCATCGGTAATAAAAGTTCCTGGTTTTTCTGCAGCGGGTGAATCAATTATATGTGTAGTAAATAATTTCACCACTTTCTCATCTATTTTGGTAATGGCTCCAGGAAATGGCGCTAGTCCTCTAATTAAATTATGAATACTTGCAGCTGGGTTCTCCCAATTAATTTCACAGTCCT
>CAITGN010000050.1:0-2222 GCA_903891965.1 uncultured Bacteroidota bacterium | reverse complement strand
GTATTCAATATATTCTTAAGCCCACTTCATTCGAGTGGGTTTTTTGTTTAGAAAACTTTCTAAGAACTAAAAGTATAAATACTTGATTTATTCTTTTCTTAAATAATTATTTTATCTTACTTAATCAATAACATATTAATATGTCTAATAAAGTTTTAACCAAAGAACAAAAGCAAATCAGAAATATCTTATATGGTATTTTAGCCCTTACAATTTTTTCAAATTTTATTATTTTCTATTATGCTTTGATTGATCCGAATAATAGATATTTAGTAAATATTTCTATAATTGGAATTTATGGGATTGTATTTTATATAGGGTACAAAAATCAATTACTTAATAAAACAGCTGCTATTTTTATACTTAATAAAACAGCTGCTATTTTTACTATTATTTTAGTTTCATTAATTGTTACATATACATTACTAAAGCGATAATTATGATTAAGAAACTTTCGGAATCTGATTTTATAAACAATTTAGATAACGAGCTAGATTTTATTGGGAATAATATCACGAATCAACTCATTATTAAAAGACCAAAAGGCAAAGGTAATATTGTACTAATCTCTGAAGCTGAATTCAATTCAATGCAGGAGACTTTATATTTGTTATCAAGCAAGAAAAATAGAGAACGTCTTTTAGAAAGTTTACAACAACTTAAAGATGGAAAAACAGTTAAAGTAAAATTAAAAGATCTTTGGAAATAGAATTCTCAAAAAATTATTTTAACTTTATTAAAATAACATACCATGCTATTAGATATAATGTTCGCAAAATATTTATTAAAAAGAAACATTTCAGTAAACAGAGTGAAATTAATTTTAACAATAAATTATTTATTGGCTAGTTTACTACTTTATCTTTTTGTGTTTCATCAAAAAAATAATATTGGTGCCACAATAGCTTTTACTATGGTAATTGTTTTCTTTAGTTATCTAAGAACAAAAAATTTAGAAAACTTTTTCAGAAATAGAAATAAACTCTAACCCAACAACTTCTCAATCGTCGGTGCGAAATGTGCATGCTCGAGCGCATGAATTTTATTAGCTAAGCTTTCAGCTGTATCTGAAGCATCTATAGAACATTTTGCTTGAAATATTATAGCGCCTTCATCGTAATGCTCATTCACCCAATGAATTGTTATGCCTGACTCTTTTTCTTTTGCTGCAATCACTGCTTCATGTACACGCGCACCATACATTCCCTTTCCTCCGTATTTAGGAAGTAGTGCAGGATGAATATTTATAATGGCTTTTGGATAAGCCTTAACCAATACTTCAGGTACTTTCCATAAAAATCCGGCTAAGACTATAAAATTGATATCGGCATTTTGCAAACTCTCTACATAGCCTGTTGCTGTGAAATCGGCCTTGTTAATAATTAAACTAGGAATTCCTTTTTCTTTGGCTATCTCCAAAACCCCAGCACCCGGCACATTACAAACTATTAAAGAAACCTTGATGCGCAAGCCCTTATTTTCAAAATACTCTATAATTTTTCTAGCATTGCTACCAGCACCAGAAGCAAATATGGCAATATGGATGTGCGCCGAAGACGCAGTCGAAGGCGCCGAAGCAGAATCACCAGCCAAACCGCTACCCAACAACCTGCTTCCAACCCTGCTCAAATAGCCCTTAAAAAAGGTAAATTGCCCAGTAAAGAAACTTACGAAAATCACCGAAAAAGGCCATAAAATGGTCAAAAATAGGGGATAAATGAGCCAAAATGCCCAATTTTTCTCCAAAAACACCAATTTTAGCAAATAGCTACAAAGCCTTCCACTGAGGCTACCGCCCAGGGCAAAAGTGAGGATAACCAACCAAAATTGGCCTGTTCCCAGTTTCCACTTTTCTTGTAATCTTTTAAATGCTTTCATGCTGTTTTTATTGAAAACCTAAGGCTATGGCGGCGCGAAGCGCCGCATTAGCCTTTTTTTACCCTTTTAATGCCCTCAAAGGTGCCTTTTTTTTTCAAAAACAGCCCCAGTAAACCGAAATAAATTCAACAAGACTAAACTAACATTACATAATTATGACATTCGTCAGTCTTTTTCAACTCAGTTCCCTGAAACTCAACAAATTCAATAAAAAAAACTTACACATTTCTTAGTATTGAATCCTATTGTTAAGTAGTTTTGCACCCGTTCGAGGACATTTTTACACCCTAGACACTTTTTGTGTATATGACAATTTTAAGAAGCCTAGCTAAGATCGTTTCGAT
>CAITGN010000049.1:0-2425 GCA_903891965.1 uncultured Bacteroidota bacterium | reverse complement strand
TTACTACGCCTTTACACTTCGACATCAAAGAAAAAAACACGGTTCGTTCTGCCATGCAAAGAAAAAGCGAAACCTTTAATTTCAAAAAAGAAGACAGTATCAATGACCACGATTTTAACGAGGTACTATGGAAGGGTTTAAGAGGAGAATCTGCCATGGTACCCGCTCCCAAAAGGGCAGCTTTTTTAAAGATAAATGCTAAAAAAGACGCGGATGATTAATACGTATTCATCATTTATATAAAAGAGCAGGTTTCCAAGCTGAAACCTGCTCTTTTTTTATGCCAAAAAAGGTATCTTAGAGAACGATTATTTAAACCAGTTCATATGAAAAGAAGAGCTTTTGTAAAAACCACTATTATGTCAAGTACCGGATTACTGCTAACAAAAGATTTAATGTCAGCCACCAGTGGTCCTGTTTATGGACAAAATGGAATGACTTATCAATTAAATACAAAATGGGGAGAGCTGAATCCAGCAAAAACACCTGTGAACGATTGTCATGAAATGATTCAAGATAGTAAGGGGCGCATTTTATTATTAACCAATGAGACAAAAAATAATGTTATCATTTATAATAAATCGGGTCGCTTAATGGATACTTGGGGTACTGAATTTCCAGGCGCACACGGATTAACTGTGCAACACAATGGCAAAGAAGATTTTTTATTTATAACCGATACCAATAAACATCAAGTGTATAAAACCACCATTGATGGTAAAATTTTATTGACCATTGACCCTCCTTCTGATTTACCGGCTTATCAAAAAAAGGAAGCCTTCGTTCCTACTGAAACAACGGTGCTTGCCAATGGCGAATTTTATATTGCAGATGGATATGGTGCACAACATATTTTACATTATGATGAAAACGGAAAATTAAAAAATGCATTTGGAGGAAGAGGAACAGGCGATGAATATTTAGACAATGCGCATGGCATTTGTGTAGACACTAGAAATGCAACACCTACCTTAATTATTACCGATCGTACGCGCAATGCATTCAAACGTTTTTCTATGGATGGAAAATTATTAGAAGTGATTCATTTACCGGGGGCCTGTGTTTGTAGACCCGTGATCAAAGGCGATTATTTATATGCAGCTGTTTTGCGTTCTCCTAATTTAGATACAGTTGATTCAGGCTTTGTAACCATTTTAGATAAAAACAATAAAGTAGTTTCTAATTTAGGAGGTTCTGCGCCAGTATACACTAATAATGTGTTACAGCCTATGTCTCAAACAGAAAAAATATTTGTACACCCACATGATGTATGTGTAGACGATGAAGGAAGTATTTATGTAGCACAGTGGGCTTCAGGAAAAGTATATCCTTATAAATTTACTAGAGTATAAAGTTGAATGTATTCGTTTTTAGAATTATTATAATTTAGCTATGAAGAAATATATAATTATAGGCATTGTACTGGTGGTGGCAGGTTTAATTTATGGAGTGATTGATTTGGCTAATACTAAAAAACAAAAAGAAAATCTTATTTCTTATAATAGAGATATACGTCCTGTATTATCCGATAAATGTTTTTCTTGTCATGGTCCTGATGTATCAAAAGTAAAAGCGGGTTTAAGATTGGATATGCCAACAAGCGCCTTTGCTGAACTAGAAAAAAATAAAGGGCACTTCGCTATTGTAGCAGGTAAGCCTGATAAAAGTGAATTAATTAGAAGAGTATCTTCTAATGACCCTGCCATCATGATGCCTCTTCCAGAAAGTCACTTAGCCAGATTAACCACAGATGAAATTAAATTATTTACAAAGTGGATAGAGCAAGGTGCTAAATATGAAAAGCATTGGGCCTTTGTAGCACCAGTTAAAGAAGCCCTTCCTGAAGTGGATCATAGTAAATGGGTTAAAAATGAAATCGATCCATTTATATTAGAAAAAATGGAATCAAAAGGGTTTGAACCCAATGAAACGGCTAGCAGAGAAGCACTTATTAAAAGAGCTTATGCAGATATCACAGGATTGGCCCCTAGTTTTGAAGAATTAAATGAATGGAGAAATAATACCAGCGATAACTGGTATGCACAATTATTAGATAAATTATTGAAAAAGCCAGCTTACGGAGAAAAGATGGCTTTATTATGGATGGACCTAGCGCGCTATGCCGACTCTTATGGTTTTCAAGATGATAATATTAGATCTCAATGGCCTTGGAGAGATTGGGTGATTAATGCTTTTAATACCAATATGCATTATGATCAATTCTTAACAGAACAAATAGCAGGGGACTTAATGCCCAGTGCAAGCAAGTCTACTATTTTAGCCACTGCCTTTTTTAGAAATCATAAATACACAGAAGAAGGTGGAGTGATTGAAGAAGAGTACCGTGTATCTTATAATATAGATAAAACAAGAACCTATGGCAAGGCTATCTTAGGCGTTACTATTGAATGTGCACAGTGCCATG
>CAITGN010000048.1:0-8688 GCA_903891965.1 uncultured Bacteroidota bacterium | reverse complement strand
TAGGGTCTATTTTTAAAATTTCTGTATTTACAATGCCTACTACAGAGAAAGCTTCATTGAATTCAAAAAAATCAATTTCGTTAATTTGTACATTAGCCTTGGCTAAGGCTTTTGGCATGGCTAGTGCAGGAGATGTAGTAAACCATTTTGGATCTTGTTCAGCATCTGCGAAACCTTTTATAATAGCTATTGGTTTAATACCTAAATCTTTTGCTTTTTCTGCGCTCATTAAAACAAGTGCAGCAGCTCCATCATTCATGGTACTTGCATTGGCAGCCGTTACTGTACCTTCCTTACTAAAGGCCGGATTTAATTGTGCCAATTTCTCAAAATTTACTTTTAATGGCTCTTCATCTTTATCCACCATTAAAGCGGCTCCTTTTTTCTGTGGAATTTCTACAGGTACAATTTCATCTTTAAACCAACCATTTTCCATCGCCATCTGTGCTTTTTTATAACTATCTACTGCAAAAGCGTCTTGAGCCTCTCTACTTACATTGTATTTTAATGCACAAGCGTCTGCAAAATTTCCCATAGCTACTTTATCATACACATCTACCAAGCCATCCTTTGCTAAACCATCTTGCATTACAACATCTCCGTATTTGTTACCCCATCTTTGGCTAGTATTATAAAAAGGAACATTGCTCATACTTTCCATTCCACCTGCAATAATAATATCGGCATCTCCTAGCATAATATTTTGAGCTGCAATGGCAATTGATTTCATACCACTGGCACATACCTTATTAATGGTTGTACAAATAACTTTATCTGGAAGTCCTGCTGCTTTAGCCGCCTGTCTTGCTGGTGCTTGACCTAATCCTGCTTGAATCACAGAACCCATTATAACTTCATCAATTGAATCTTTGGAGAGTCCTGCTTTCTCTAATGCGCCTTTAATAGCAATGCCTCCTAAAGTGGTGGCAGAAATACTACTAAGACTACCTCCAAAAGAACCAATGGGTGTTCTGACTGCGGCTACGATATAGACTTCCTTATTCATAAATATAAAAGTTTATCTACTGTTTAAAATACAAAGTGAATATATTTTCGCTACAATTTTTGTAGCTACTATAATTAAATTGTGGGTGCTGCTTCTTTTGTTTCCAATGTAGCTTCTGGTATTAAATGAATGCCATCCTCCTCAATACTTATTAGTTTCAATTTATACAGCATACCTACATTCATTTTAAAGGCTTTTTTACTCATGCCAAAAAACGCATAAATATCATCAGGAGCCGATTTGTCATGATATGGCAAGAATCCTTTATGAGATTTTAATAAACTCATAATTTTTTGATTGTCATCAGCTAATTTTTCTCCGCCTTGCTTGCCTAATCCAATATCTAATTTATTGTCTTCTCTAATTTTTTTGACAAAGGCCTCGTCAATAAATTGACCAATATGCAAATGCGTAAATACTTCGTTTTTATAAACAAGTCCTTGGTGTACTTGATTCACAATTACAACGTATCCAATTTCTGATTCTCTATACACTTGTATTTTAACTTTTTCACCTTCTTTAACCGTTAAAATTTCGTTGCTAATTTGCTTGTCTATTTTTTCAGTAGCAGCTACCCTGCCAGTTTGTGCATCAATGTATAGTTTCACTAAATACTTACCACCCAAACGCATGGTAGATAATTGTTGTGAAACAGGCACGAATAAATCTTTCATTAAACCCCAATCCAAAAAGGCACCTTGTGAAGTAACTTCTACTACTTTTAAAGCAGCAATATCACCCACTACTGCAAAGGGTTCTTGGGTGGTGGCAATTAACCTATTATCAGAATCATGGTAAACAAATACACTAATGGTATCATCAATTTGCAAACCCGATGGTACAAAACGTTTTGGAAGTAAAATACCTTCCCCGCCATCATCCATATAAAAACCAAAATCAACTTTTCGGTCTACACGCATCAAATTAAACTGACCTACATTTATAGTTGACATGATTTTTATTTTAAATTAAAACAATTCTGGTTGTGTATCGTTCGGATCCTTTATCACTACTTTATTCTCCCAAGCCATTTCTACTGTTTTGGAAAAGTCTACTAGTTTTGTACCAATAGCCTTCCAACCCATCACATCTACCATCTTACTCACTTTAAACTTAGCCTTTCTCACCTGTGTGCCTCTTCCAGTATGTACGGCTAAAATGGGCTCAGCAAAAGTAGAAACAGCCACCACATAATTACCAGCACCTTCTTTTATAAAAGAGAAAGGTGTTTTTAAAGTTGTGGTTTCAATGAGGAAGCGTTTAATATTGAATTGTAACTTGTCTTTATCCAAATACACTGCCGTGACTATTTTTTCTGGATTAAACTTTTCAATAAATAATACTTTCTCTGGGTCGAATCTTTGGCTTTGTTCTGTATCGGTTACTTCATAATTGCCATCCTTGGTAATTACAAGTAGTTTCTCGTCTTCAAAGGTACCCAAATAAATTCCTTTCTCATCGGTATTTAAACGGCCAAACTTATCATCAAACCATAATTTACGGCCCGTTAAGGTGCTTTTACCCGCTTCTTTCAATTTAATGGCCTTTACAGGATACTTAGTTACCTGATTACCTACACTACTTCTTCCCTTCACTTCTAATGTATCAAAGAAAAATTCAAACTCTTTTATACGGGCAGAACAATTAGGACTTAAAATTACTTTCACAGACTCGGCCTCCCCATTCATATTCACCGACATATAATGCACTTTCGATTTCTCTGTGCTCTTGGCTAAGAAATATTCTTTATCACGGGTTACACCAGTTACATTAAACCTTTTAGAATAGGTTATACCAGAAGCTCCATCTGAATACACCATATTATAAGTAGTGCGCTCATCATTTTTCTGGAAGACTGCTGCATGTATAATATCTTTTCCAATAAATACTTTATCAGAAACCTTTACCACTTTCATCACCCCCGACTTGGCGAAGGCAATAATATCATCATAATCGGTACAATCACATAAGAATTCATCTTTCTTTAAACTAGTACCCACAAAACCTTCTGCTCTATTAATGTATAATTTAGTATTGGCAATGGCCACCTGCTTCACTTGAATGGTATCAAACTCTTTTATCTCAGTTTTACGCTCTTTACCCTTACCATATTTTTTAGCAAGGTTCTCATAATAAGCCACAGCATAATCCACTAAATTGGCTAAATGATTTTTAACCTCTCTTATTTCTTCTTCAATGGTTTTAATTTGAGCATTTAATTCGTCAATATCTAATTTATAAATTCTTCTAACCGGCTTGTCGGTTAATTTTAATAAGTCGGCACGCTCAATTGGTTTTTTAAATTTCTTTTTGAAAGGTAGAAAAGCATCATTAATAGCGTCAATCACTTTATCCCAACTAGCATGCTTCTTTTCAAGTTCTTTATATATTTTTTCTTCAAAGAAAATCTTCTCCAAACTGGTGAAATGCCATTTATCTTCTAATTCTTTTAATTGAATTTTTAATTCTAGTTCCAATAAACCCTTAGTATGGTCTACTGAATGACGCAGTAAATCGGAGGCACCTAAAAATTGAGGTCTTTGACCTACAATCACACAGGCATTGGGAGAAATACTTATTTCACAATCGGTGAAAGCATATAAAGCGTCAATGGTTATGTCTGGAGATATACCTGTAGCTAAATCAATTTGTATTTCTACTTCTGCAGCTGTTACATCGGTTACTTTTTTAATTTTAATCTTACCTTGGTCATTGGCCTTGGTAATACTTTCCATTAATTGAGTGGTGGTTACGCCATAAGGAACATCCTTAATTAGTAATGTCTTTTTATCGAACTCTTCAATATGTGCTCTTACTCTTACCTTACTTCCTCTTCTTCCGTCATTATAATTACTAGCATCAATCATACCCCCTGTTTGAAAATCGGGTAATAATTGAAACTTCTTTCCTCTTAAATGTTTAATAGCAGCATCGGTCAATTCTATAAAATTATGGGGAAGAATTTTGGTAGATAAACCCACGGCAATACCATCGGCTCCTTGTGCTAATAATAAAGGAAATTTCATAGGAAGTGTAACCGGCTCTTGCTTACGACCATCATAACTTAAAGCCCAATCGGTAGTCTTGCCATTAAAGGCAACTTCTAAAGCAAACTTGCTTAAACGTGCTTCAATATATCTAGCAGCGGCTGCATCATCTCCTGTTCTTACATCACCCCAGTTTCCTTGGGTTTCCACTAGCATATCTTTCTGACCAATATTCACCAAGGCATCTCCAATACTTGCATCTCCATGCGGATGATACTGCATACTTTGACCAATAATATTGGCTACTTTATTAAACCTGCCATCATCCATTTCCTTCATGGCATGTAAAATTCTGCGCTGTACTGGTTTTAAACCATCTTCAATGGCTGGAACCGCACGCTCTAATATTACATAAGATGCATAGTCTAAGAACCAATTTTTATATTGGCCTTGTACACCCGATTCATTCTCTGTAACTCTACTTAAATTTTTCTCTTTTGCCATATTAACTGTTCTTTAGAGACGGTAAGTATCTTCACTACCTTCTGCTAAACTATTTAATTCAATAAAAATAATATCCGTCAGCGCCTTTACTTCATGCCAAACATTGGCTTCAATAATCACTCTAGAAGGCGCTTCTATGGTGAGGGTTCCTTTTTCTTCCGTTAGCAAGTTTTTCCATTCCATATGTATAGAGCCTTGCACTAATAACATTTCTTCTGGGTTCTTACCTGGCGACTTCCCTTTATGATAATGTTGTCCACTAATCGTACCCGCATTTCTATACACTAATAAAAACTCACCTGTTCTATTGGTGCTAAAATAATGAAGTGCACCACGCTCATCAATTGCTTTTACATCTATTTTAGAAACGCTTACACTCATTTTATTATTTTAAAAAACTATGTCTTGTTTTTCTTCTTTATTTACGCTGACTTGTTCTACTAGTTTATTTAATCTTCTACTACCACCGATGATCCTCCTGGCATTTGCACCACTATATCCTTCCAACCTTTCTGCCAATTACCGGCAAATACAATTTTTCCTATTTCAGCCATGGCTTTTAATCTTGAAACAATAAAAACGTCCCCTGTTTTAATTTTCATTTTACTTATAATATGCGCTATGGCACTAGGAAGTTTTTGCGCATTTTTAGTAAGTAAAGAATAAATGTCTTTGTCATAAAAGCTAATAGGCATACTCACTAATTTCTTACCCCCCTCTAAAAAACGAACACCTTCATTTTCTTGACATAATTTCTTCCACTCATCTGGATCAATTTCAAATTCAGATAAAGTAATAGGGCGCGCTAATTTTTTAGCTTTTAAGAATTCCTTAGGTTGTATTTCACTTAAATGAGTTGGATAAAACAATTGTCCTTTATCATTTAAAAAAGGTAAGTTATTTAAATACAAAACTTGTAATCGACCTTGATAAGGTTTCAACTGTGTCATTAACCAATAATAACCGCAAACATCATGTGCATTTTGTCCCATCCAAATCCAGATGAATTCATTTTCATCATGGTCTAATGCATTGACTAATTGATTCACTGTTAATTTATCATCTACAATATCTAATTGCTCTTCATAAGGCGAATGCTCTAAAACATTTTTCCACCAGTCGCGTCTTGCCTGATAACCTTCGGTTTCATAAATGTCAAGTATGGGGCCCACGGCATAGTCGTCCTTTATTTCAACGACCCTGCCTGCCAATGACTCGTCTAAGGCTATAGCGGCTTCAATAGAAGCCATATCTGCTGTATTAAATACTAAGTGTATCATGCGCTTTATCCAATTCTACTTTTAAATTATTGATAATAAAATCCTGTCTCTCTTGGGTATTCTTACCCATATAATATTCTAATAAATGCTGAATATGATCTCCTTGTTCTAAAATAACAGGATCTAACTTAATATCTGCATTAATAAACTTTCCAAATTCTTCCGGACTAATCTCTCCGAGTCCTTTAAACCTTGTAATCTCTGGCTTGGAACCTAATTCTTTAATAGCAGCTTGCTTCTCATTCTCATCGTAACAATAAATGGTCTTTTGCTTATTACGCACTCTAAATAAGGGTGTTTCTAAAACAAATACATGGCCTTTTTTTACTAAGTCTGGGAAGAATTGCAAAAAGAAAGTAAGAATTAATAAACGAATGTGCATACCATCTACATCGGCATCGGTAGCAATCACCACTTGATTATACCTTAGCCCTTCTAACCCTTCTTCAATATTTAAAGCGTGTTGTAATAAATTAAATTCTTCATTTTCATATACCACTTTCTTGGTTAAACCAAAAGCGTTCAAGGGTTTACCCCTTAAACTAAATACGGCTTGGGTATCTACATTTCTTGACTTCGTTATACTTCCACTTGCAGAGTCTCCCTCAGTAATAAATAAAGTACTTCCTTGTTGTAAAGAAATAAACATCTCTTTATTCTTTGCAGGTAAATCGTCATTTAAATGCACGCGACAATCTCTTAATTTTTTATTATGCAAATTGGCCTTCTTCGCTCTTTCATTCGCTAATTTTTTTATCCCTGCTAATTCTTTACGCTCGTGTTCGTTTTGTTCAATTCTTTTTTTAAGTGCTTCCGCAGTGGCTGTATTTCTATGCAAGAAATTATCTAATTCCTTAGCTAAAAATTCAGTAATAAAATTCTTCATGCTTGGCCCACCTTCTGCCACATTCTGAGATCCTAATTTTGTTTTGGTCTGACTTTCAAAAACAGGTTCTTGCACTCTTACCGAAATGGCAGCTACAATACTGGTTCTAATATCAGAGGCGTCGTAATCTTTTTTATAAAAATCACGAATCACTTTAATATAGGCTTCTCTAAAGGCTTGCTGATGCGTTCCTCCTTGCGTAGTGTATTGACCATTTACAAAAGAAAAAATATCTTCTCCGTAATCGTTGTTATGAGACATGGCCACTTCAATATCATCTCCTTTCAAATGTATAATAGGATATCTAAGTTCGTCTGGATTGGTTTTTCTTTCTAGTAAGTCTAATAAACCATTTTTACTTACATATTTTTTCTCATTAAATAAAATACTCAAACCCGCATTCAAATAACAGTAGTTCCATAATTGACCATCAATATACTCATGTATATAATGGAAGTTTTTAAACATAGAAGAGTCGGGCGTGAACACAACTAGGGTACCATTGGCCTCCGTTGTTTTTATTTCTTTCGTTTCGCTAACCAAAACACCTTTTTTAAAAGTGGCAGTTCTTTGTTTACCCTCTCTAAATGCAGTCACTAAAAAATCTTCACTGAGGGCATTCACCGCCTTGGTACCTACTCCATTTAAGCCTACCGATTTTTGGAAGGCCTTACTATCGTATTTAGCACCTGTATTTATTTTACTTACTACATCTACAATTTTTCCAAGAGGAATACCACGACCATAATCTCGAATAGTCACTTCTTTTCCTACAATGCCAATTTCAATTTGTTTACCATAACCCATGGTGTGCTCATCGATACAGTTATCAATGACTTCTTTCATGAGTACATAAATACCATCATCAGGAGCTGAACCATCTCCTAATTTACCTATATACATTCCTGGTCTTAATCTTATATGTTCCTTCCAATCTAAAGACCGAATTGAATCTTCGTTATACTCTGATGGAATCTTTGTTTCTGCCATAATTATCAATGCTTTAGGGGCATAAAAGGGCCCTTGTCTGACTGCAAATCTAATGAGCGTGGTGGTTACCCCAATTTTACTTTTCACCAATTGGCCTAATTATGTGGATAAACGATTATTCTCTTATCTTTAAAGCATCAAAACAGACCCTAAATACCCCATTACAGACCTTGCTTACATAAAGCAGCAGGCTGAGGCATTAAGCGCCGAAAACGATCAATTCCAAGCCTTTATAGCTGCAATAGACAGCGAAACCCTTGACGCGGAAGCCTTTTCTTTGTCTGAACAGATTAGCCCTAAGATAGATTGCACCAGCTGTGGTAATTGCTGTAAGAGCTTAATGGTCAATATAGATGAAGCAGAAGCTTCTAATTTAGCCAAGCATTTAGGAAAAACAAGAGAGGATTTTGATACTGAATTTATCTCTAAAGGAGAATCGGGTCGTATGGTTATTAATGCTATACCCTGTCATTTTCTAGTCGGCAATAGTTGTTCTGTATATGAGCACCGATTTGCAGGATGTAAAGAATTCCCCGCCTTTCATGTGCCTCAATTAAAAAATAGAATGTTTACCACTTTTATGCATTACGACCGCTGTCCAATTATATTTAATGTCATAGAAAATTTAAAATTAAATTTACAATTTAAGAAATCGGAAAATTAAGATGCAGATTCAATTTGGTATAGATAATTTACTTGCTTTAAATCCGAAATGGAAAACTAAAAGAATCGCTTTTTTAACCAATGATGCTGCCACTACTATTAAAGGCATATCTAGTAGAAAGGCTTTGATGGATGCTGGATTTAATATTGTACTATTATTTTCACCAGAACATGGCATTAATACAAAGGGCGAAGATGGATTTATAATTAAAGATGCAGTAGATCCAATTACTAATTTACAAATCATAAGCTTATATAATAAAAAATTAGCGCCTACCAAGGATGATTTAAAAGGAATTGATATTTTACTTTTTGATATACCCGATGCTGGCACACGTTTTTATACCTATTTATGGACAATGAGTTATTTTA
>CAITGN010000047.1:0-3707 GCA_903891965.1 uncultured Bacteroidota bacterium | reverse complement strand
CCATCCCAAGAGCTATCATCTATTCTTCCAATAAAAGGAGAAACATAAGTAGCGCCTGCCTTGGCAGCTAAAATGGCTTGACCTGCTGAAAAAATTAAAGTGCAATTGGTACGAATTCCATTGTCGGTAAACCACTTGATGGCTTTGATACCATCTTTAATCATGGGTACTTTCACCACAATATTTTTATGAATAGCAGCTAATTTTTTACCTTCTTCAACCATGGTGGCAAAATCGGTAGACAATACCTCTGCACTAATATCTCCATTCACTAATTCACAAATAGCTTTATAATGAGCTGCAATTGCTGCCTCCCCTTTAACACCTACTTGTGCCATTAAACTAGGATTCGTGGTTACACCATCTAAAATACCTAAATCATTGGCTTCTTTAATTTGAGCTAAGTTACCCGTGTCAATGAAAAATTTCATACAAATTGTTTTAATAATTGTCTACAATAATAAAAAGTGGCAGGCTACTTGCATCGCACCGCTCAACCGCCTATCCTTGCTGTATTCCTACCCTGGGGAGTTTCAGCAGGAGCTGGCCGTGCAAGACCTGCCGCTGCAAATATAGCAAAAAAATACTACCAATTTTGCCTAGAATTTATAGTGCCAAAACCTATAATATGGTCGTGTCTAGCGCCTGGAGGTCGGTAATAAACCATGATGGAATAATTATTTTCAGTTTCCCAATGATTCCCTTCGGTTTCAGTAAAATCGTTCATGGGATTGGCAGTTTCTTTATCTCTAAGAATATAATTATAACTATAATAACCTTGTTTTAATAGTAATGACTTTTTGTAATAACCCAGGGTTGGGTCGAAAATCATTTCAGCTTCTTTATTCAAAATATTATTTGTAATTGCACCAGCTAAAAATAATTGTTGACCAATAAAAGGAATTTTGTCTTTAGGAAAATAAATGAAATCGACTTGTGCATAATCGTTTTGATTTTCACTCTGTAATGACTCTGTATTACTAATAATAAAATTTCCATTCAAGTCGTTAAAAGTATAATAGGCAGTACTTGATCTTGATAAATCGGGCTTTACACTAATAATAGTTCTATCTGCTTTTGAATTGATATCTGCAATTCTATCTGTTCTTAATCTTAAGTTTTGGATATCTAACCACCTGGCCTCCTTGCCTGCAGGAAAAATGAAACTATTTTCACTATTATATTCTAATAAGTTTCCTCTAATAAAAGTGGGGGCTGCTTCTGTTTGTGCGTCATTGTATCTGTAGTTTTGTATAATGGTGGTCTTAATTTGATCGGTTTGAAAGAAGGGAATTTTCTTAACATCTAAAACCAACTGCATTTTTTGATGTGTCTTTGAAATTTGAGCATCGAATGGTTCTTGCACAGTGGCAGCCAAACTCACCCCATCCTCTGTTACAAAAAAGCGTCTGGTAAATACCAACTCATTGGCATTGCCATTTTTAAAAACTTTTAAAATATAATTTCCAGACTGCGTTGGCCTAGTCTGCGCATTGGGAAAGCTAAACTCGTAATGATAATACCTTTGTGTAGCAATAGATGAAACAGAAAACTTAGAAATTTTATTTTCATTAAAACCTTGTAAATAATCAAAGGCAGACATGGGGACGGCCGACCAATCGGCATTTCTTAGTTCTACTGAATAATAATAGTCTTGATAATCATTTTTAAAATCGTCAAAGCTTATTAATAATGGCATGGGTTCGCCAAGTGATACCACAGGAATAGCCAAAGGCTTATTCATCGGATGGATTAAAACAGTATGAATGCTATTTTGATAAATACTATCTGGGTTGGATTGACCTTGTCCCTTTACTGCATAAAGCCCTATTAGTAAAGCCATCCATAAGCATCTTTTTAACATGAACTTGGTTATTGGTCACTACGAAACTACCTTTTTAATCCTAATTTATAAACAGAAAAAACTAGATTTGTTAAAAATTACGCATTGTCCACCGCCTTCGAAATAGCTAAAAGAATAAGTTTTCAAAAACAGAAAAACTATACTCGTTTTATAGTAAGGCTATCTATTGCAGCAACTGCCATTAGTGTGGCTGCTATCTTACTTACTTTTTCTATTGTGAATGGCTTTCAGGCAACTATTGCTGGTAAAGTGTATCAGTTCTGGGGACATATTAGAGTCGCTTCTGTAAGTGGAGAACCCATGAAACAAGACGCGAATACATTGGCAGGCTTTCAAAAAAATAAAGCTATAAAAAATAGTATTCCTTTTGTTAATCAGTCTACGGTGCTATCCTTTGAGCAAGATATTGAAGGGGTGGTGGCAAGGGGCATTCCTGCTACTACTCAAATACCTTTTTTAAGAAAGGGGAAAGGTTGGACTTCTTCCACTGAAAAAGATAGTATACTGAATGAAATTATTATTTCAGATAATATTTCTAAAAAATTAAATATTCAATTAGGTGCAACAGTGCGACTTTATTTTTTAAATACGGGCGCGGTTCAACAAAGAAAATTAAAAGTGGTAGGCATTTACCATTCTGGTATTGAAGAATATGATAACCAGTTTGTATTAGTAGATATAAAACTACTACAACAATTAAATAACAATGAATTAGTAGAGGGATATTCTATTGTATTAAACGAAGATGCTCCCATTGAAGCCACCACATCAGCACTACAAAAAATACTACCGGAAAATTGGGTAGCTACTTCTATTAAAAATTATTACCCTCAAATTTTTGATTGGATAGGTGTTCAAACTATTAATAGAAATGTGACTATTACCATTATGCTTATTGTAGCCATTATTAATTTACTTACTTGTTTATTTATTATAATGCTAGAAAGAATAACCATGATAGGCACACTCACAGCTCTAGGTGCTTCTCAAAATTTTATTAGAAAAATATTTTTATTTCAAGCAAGTTTTATATGTTGGACAGGTATACTAGTAGGCGCTATTATAGGTCTTGGCTTATCATACTTGCAAGCAAAAACAGGATGGATACAAATGGACGAGTCGGCCTACTTTATTAAAGAACTACCTATTAAAATGGATGCCGTTCAAATTATTAGCGGTCTTATTGGCACAGCCATTATAAGCTATATCTCTTTCTTACTACCTACTTTATGGATAAAGAAAATTTCTCCGGCAAAAGCTATTCAGTTCGACTAAGAAAACAGGATTAAGCTTAATCAAGTTTATTTAACTAAGCTTTTGCATTCGCTAAAATAATTCCAGTTGCGACTGCCGCATTCAATGATTCTGCTTCACCCGTTCTAGGAATAGAAATGGGATGAGATATAAAAGGCAATAAATTTTCTCTAATTCCTTTCGATTCATTTCCTATTAATATAAAATTAGAAGGCTCCCATTTTATTTCATGCATGGACTTTCCTTTTAATAAGGCACCATAAACTGGTAATGTATTTTTAGACTTTGCATTAGATTGTAAAAGCGTTTCAAGATCCATTGAACGCAGATTAACCCTAAAACAACTTCCCATAGTACTTTGTATTACCTTAGGATTATATAAGCCCGCTGTATCTTCTGATACTACTATTTGATCTATGCCAAACCAGTCGGCTGTTCTAATAATGGTGCCTAAATTTCCAGGGTCCTGAATACCATCTAATAATAATGTCAATTTTCCATTATACACCAATGCCTGCTCCTCTTTGTTTTTTTCCACAATGGCCATGACCTTATTGGGTGTTTGAAGTAGGCTTAATCGACCTAACAT
>CAITGN010000046.1:0-4105 GCA_903891965.1 uncultured Bacteroidota bacterium | reverse complement strand
TGATAAAACTTTGCTTTCGGAAATTGTTTTCTTTTAGAAGCGGCTGGTCTTTCATCTACATCACATAAAAAAGCAATATTGGTATTTTTATTAGGTGTATTGGCCAAATGTTGAATATCGTTATCGCCTTCTCCTCCACAACCTATGGCTGCAATATTTAATTTATCACTAGGGGCTACATAACCCACACCACCTAATACACTTCTTGGTACAATGTAAAAACCTGCAGTGGCGATGGCTGCTTTTTTAATAAAATCGGCGCGACCTAATTTATTTTTTTTCATGCTTGAATTAATTATAATTAGTTTCTAGTAAAAAATATTGTCTGTTCTTAATTTTGAAATATTTTATTTCCTATCTTTTTTTATAAGTGGTCTTACTGCTACTTCTTTACAGTATACTATATCTTCATCACCATGATTTTGTAATCCTATATATCCTTCATTAGGTCGAATGCCAGGATAAGGTTCAAAACTAAATTTACGTTCTGGTACGGGTTGACCCTCGGTATAGTCGGTTACTTTTTCTCCATTTAAATATACAATAGTACGTGGGCCGTCTAAAGTAATTTCCATTGTATTCCACTGAGGGCCTGGCTTTCCGGGCTTTGCCAAAGGCTTGGTAAATGCATATAAGGTTCCTGAAATATGGTATTCATCTTCATTAGAAGTTTCTGGATGGTTATCAATTTGTACTTCATAACCATAATAAACGGGCATCCATTCTTCTTTGGGTTCAATAGGCACTCTTATAAATACGCCTGCATTGCTATTAAATTTTTGCATTTTGTAAACGACTCTAATAACACAGTTGCCTAATTTCCCTCCCGTCCAATACAATAACCCCATACCACCCTTACTGGCTAATAAACCCTCTTCCACATATCTACTGCCACCACCCACATGTTTCCAACCTGTTAAATCTTTGCCATTAAAAAGTTGTTTCCACTTTTTTACATCTGATTTAGTTTGTGCATTTATAGTAAATACATTGAACATAAGAAAAGTGAAAAATAACAGTATAGGAAAATGAGTATATTGGTTTTTTTGATAAGACATAGTGGTCATTTATATTAATATTTATTTACTTGTATTATATGAATCTTGAATGAATGAAGTATGCTTCAATTGAATAGGTAAGTTACTAAAATTGCTATTATTGAAAAAATAGAATAATGCTTATATTGTGCTGCCCCTAATATTTATTTTGCTCTATGAGGTATACTTTTTATTTGATTTTACTACTGTTTTTGGGGCCATTCCAGTTAAATGCGCAAACTAGGCAAGTGCAGTATGGGCAACAGTCTTGGCTCGATTACTTAAATCAAAATAGGTATTCTAAACAGTGGGGGTCTTGGATAGACTTACAACTTAAATTAACAGACAACTACTATAAATCGGAGTTAGCTACTGAAACAGCATTAGGCGCAACTTACTATACCAAGAATAATTTAAAATTAGTTGGGGCCCTAACTTATGTTGATTTAATTCATGAAGGTTCTAATAATTATCATTTAGCTGAATATCGTCCTTGGCAGATGGTGCAATTAAATACAAACTTAGCGCATCTAAAAACGCTTCAGTGGTTAAGACTAGAAGAAAGGTTTAAAGAAACTGCTATTAATAATGTGCCTAGTCATCATTATGATTTTAACTATCGACTTAGATACCAATTTCTATCTAATATCCCTTTAACTAGTCACCCTTATCAAAAGGGTAGTTTGTCTTTTGTGGTTTCTGAAGAAGTGTATTTAAATTTTGGAAAAAATATTGTGTACAATACGTTTGATCAAAACAGATTCTCTGCTGGCTTTTACTATTATTTTAATAGTGAAAATATTTTTCAATTTGGGTACACCAATGTATACCAAATATTGAATCAGAAAGATAAATTCAATAATGTAGACGTGGTGAGGCTTTCTATATTTAATAATATAGATTTCAGAAAATCACACCACTAATTCTAAAGTGTTTTTAAATACTTCGCACTTCCTTCTAAAGTACCTGGGTCAGATTCCATTTCTACATATACCCATTTCAAACCGCCTACTTTAGCTGCTTCAAAAAAGTCTTTCCAATCCACTAATCCTTTTTCACCTAATACAATTTGTTTATAGTGATTGTCTACTGCATAATCTGAAAGGTGCGCTGAAATAAAACGACCTGGAAATTTTCGGAAATAATCTGCAGCCTGGTAACCCAATTGCACAGCGGCTACCTGAAATTGCATTTTAATATAGGTAGGATCTAGTTGTTCTAAAATAATATCATAATCGGGTCTTCCGTCTTTTTTCTGCTCAAATTCTCCATTGTGATTATGATAACCTGCTACTAAACCAGCGCGAGTAATTTTTTCTCCAATTTTATTTAAGGTGTCACATTGTTTTTTTAAACCATCCATTGTTTTTCCATACAATCCTCCAGAACATACCATATGCTTTAATCCCATATCATGTGCAAATGCAATTCGAGCATCTAAATTCTTTTCTAATTCTTCCCATGTAAAATGCGCACTATAACAAGCTAGGCCTGAATCATTTATAATATTTTTCAATTCTTTACCACTGTACTTTGCAAGCGCACCAAAAGTATCAGGTGCATAGCCAAAGGGTGAGCACATTTCAACATGCTCATATCCCATCTCAAAAGTCTTTTTTAAAGTGCCTACAATATCTTTATTAATTTCATCGCGAAGTACATAAGACTGATAGCCAATAGGCATCTTGATGCCCTTGTTATTAGACATGGCAAATAAAGAGTTCGGTATCTGTGAAAAAATACCTACTGCAGCTAAACTAGCCGCGCTATTTTCTATAAATTTTCTTCTGTTCATAAAATGATTGTTTATAAATGATGATTAAAAGGTAAGATATTTTATCTACTTTTTAAAGAGAGTATAGAAAGGGATGGGACTTGTAAAAATGAATTACTATTAATAAAAAAGCCTTCCCGATAATTCGAGAAGGCTTTTAGTGGCTGTAGGGGGAGGGATCGAACCTCCATGTGGCAGTTAGCTAAAACACAAAGTTGAGTGGTCTACCCTGGTCGCCTATTGCTAGACGGCTCTATGTTTCGTTTATCCCGTTATCCACGCCTTCGAGACAAGAAGGTACGTATGCCTAGATTTCGTCACCCCACAGTATTTAGAACTCATCATTTGAGCGGTTTATCTAATCTTTTCCCTCATTTGATAAATCAAAACTAAAGTATTGACCTATATCTTGCAAATATTTTAAGTATATTCTTTAAAATATAGAAAAATATTAATAAATTGCCATATTATTTAAAACTATATAAATATGGAGCCAAAAATGAACCCTAAATTGAACATTGACAAAAGCCTTGACAAGCTGGATTTGCAAATTATACAAGCCATGATGCAAGATGCTGAAGTTTCCTATGCCGATTTAGGCAAGCAGTTCTTTGTATCGGGAGGTACCATTCACGTGCGTATTAAAAAGCTAGAGGAGCTAGGCATTGTGAAAGGCAAGCGCTTAGCTGTTGATTTAAAAGTGTTGGGCTATGATATCATTGCCTTTATTGGTATTTACTTGGAAAAAAGTTCAATGTATGATACTGTGGCCCTGGCCTTGAAAAATATTCCCCAAGTAGTTCGTGTGAATTATACCACGGGTAATTATAGCATGTTTGTTGAAATTGTTTGCAAAGACATTCAACAACTTCGTTTTGTCTTACATGATGAACTGCAAAAAATTAAAGGAATTGAGCGAACTGAAACCTTAATTTCTTTGGAAGAAAGTTTTTCTCGTAATGTGAAGATTGTTTAAAATTTCGTTAGTAAATTACATCAAACCTACGCTTATGAAACCCTGTACTTCGCATGATGGCAGAAGGGGCTTTTTAAAAAAATCGGCATCCATTGCGGCATTATATTTAACGCCCTCTAGTTTAGTAAAAGCTTTTGCTGTGGAGTCGGTAATACCTACGCCCATTGCTAAAGAAAAATTAGCCATTACCATTAATGGTAAATTAATGAATCTTGAAATTGATGCAAGAACAACCCTACTTAATTTATTAAGAGAAGACTTAGCCTATACGGGCACCAAGAAAGGTTGCGAGATGGGACAGTGTGGTGCTTGTACCAT
>CAITGN010000045.1:0-2047 GCA_903891965.1 uncultured Bacteroidota bacterium | reverse complement strand
TTCTAAACTCATTTGGCGGTCGCTTGGATTGATTAAAATATCAATCTTGTTTCTGTATTTTTTATTCATTAAATCATGAATAAACCAAATGCCATTAAACTTTCCTGCATTGGTTAATTTTACTTTATCTCCGAAAGCAAATAATTCTTTTAAATCTCTACTAATGGCAATCACTCTATGTTTTTTGGGATTCAAACTATCTAATTTAAAACCACTCGCTGTTATCAAAGGAGTACTATCGGTTTCAGAAGTATCTGCTTTATAAGTACTTAAATTAACCAACTTCATTGACTTTAAAACAAAAGGATATTGCATTACAATGGCCCTTGCTTTATGACCTGGTCTTAATAAATAAAAACCACCCACAAACAATAATAGGAAGACGCCCATACCTAGATACTTATTATATTTCATAATGAAGTGTTTCATAAGTGATGATGATTATACTATTAAATGGGTTTGTTTAACGACACCCATTATAAAAACGCTTTGTACCTGACTTATATTGTCGGCCTGGCTTAATTTGTTGACGTGGAAATTGTAATAACTGTTCATATCCTCGGTCACAATTTTCAGCATAAAATCAAATTCCCCTGAAATACTATAGCATTCTACCACATCTGGCAAGTCATTGATAAGCTTAATAAACTGTCCTCCCGATTGCTTACTATGCTGATTTAGAGACACATAGCATATCACCATTAAACCTTTTTTTACCTTAGTCCCGTCAATTAAAGTGGCATATTGCTTAATCACCCCTCCCGCCTCTAGCCTTTTAATACGCTCATGCACCGGCGTGGTGCTTAAATGAATTTGATCGGCAATTTCTTTTACCGTGATCCTCGCATTCTCCTGTAAGAGGCGTAAAATGGATAAATCCTTCTCGTCTAATGAGATAGATTGTTGAGGACTAGCCGAATCTACTGATGTAGTACTGTTTTTCATGTTATTTTAGCATAAATCATCATAAAAATAGAATATAATAGCCGAATATCCTAAAAATAGTAAATATTTTATTATTTTATCCTATTTACTACCTTTGCCCTCTAAACAAAAAATATATGTCTAACCTAGAAAACATCGATTTTAGCCTACCTTATAAAGTAGCCGATATCACATTAGCAGATTGGGGTCGTAAAGAGATTCGTTTAGCCGAAGCTGAAATGCCAGGTTTAATGAGTATCCGTGCCGAATACGGACCAAGCCAACCCTTAAAAGGTGCTCGTATTGCGGGTTGCTTACACATGACTATTCAAACAGCTGTATTAATTGAAACTTTAACTGCTTTAGGCGCTGAAGTTAAATGGAGCTCTTGTAATATATTTTCAACACAAGACCAAGCCGCTGCCGCCATTGCTGCAACAGGTGTGGGTGTATTTGCTTGGAAAGGTCAATCTATTGAAGAAGGTGACTGGTGTATTGAGCAAACTTTATTCTTTGGTGGTGCTGACCGTCCTTTGAATATGATCTTAGATGATGGTGGTGATTTAACCAACATGGTATTAGATAAATATCCTCAATTCGTTGCAGGTATTAAAGGTTTAAGTGAAGAAACCACTACAGGTGTTCACCGTTTATATGAGCGTATGGCGAAAGGTACTTTACCAATGCCAGCGATTAACGTAAACGATTCAGTTACAAAATCTAAATTCGATAATAAATATGGTTGTCAAGAATCATTAGTAGATGCGATTCGTCGTGCTACCGATGTAATGATGGCTGGTAAGGTTGCAGTAGTAGGTTCTTACGGTGACGTAGGAAAAGGTTCTGCCGCTTCTTTACGTGGTGCAGGTTGTCGTGTAATGGTAACTGAAATCGATCCTATCTGTGCTTTACAAGCTGCGATGGATGGTTTTGAAGTAAGAAAAATGATTGACGCCGTTAAAGAAGCAGACATTATTGTGACTGCATCTGGTTGTCGCGATTTGATCAACGAAAAACATTTCAGAGTGATGAAGGATAAAGCGATTGTTTGTAATATTGGTCACTTTGATATTGAAATTGATATGGCTTGGTTAAATAAAAACTATGGTCATACAAAAGATAC
>CAITGN010000044.1:0-1753 GCA_903891965.1 uncultured Bacteroidota bacterium | reverse complement strand
TTACCTCTTTAACTAAAGACTCTTCTTATATAGTAAGTGGCGCTGCTTTAGATGCACTTGAGAAATTGGATTCTTCTGCTGCACTATCTATTGCCACCAAGGCATCCACTCAAAAAATTAAAAAAAGATTAAATACTTCTGTTACCGGCATTCTTGCAAAATACGGAGATGAAAGTATTTTTGATTTTATTGCCAAGCAATTTATTAGCTTAAACGACCAGTCCGCTGAGAAATTTTATATGACAGTCGCCTTTGGACAATTACTTAATAAAGTAAACAATGCTAGTAAATTTAAAAAGGGAATTGATTTAATTGTAAATTTTAGAGAAAGTATTCCGAAGGAATATCGCAGTCAATCGGATCCTTATTTTAATACAAAAGTGTTAGGAGAAATTTTAAAAGCTAAGAAGGCTAAAGGACAACAAGACTTAGTGGATATAGTGATTGCAGTTATACCAAGAATGTAAGCTAGAAAAAACTACCAACCACCGCTAGCTCCACCACCACCTGAACTACCACCGCCAAAGCCACCACCGCCGCCGCCACCCCAGTCACTGCCACCGGAGCGACCACCGCCGCCTAATAGTGAACCTAATAACATACCAGTGGCAATATCACTAAAACCTCCACCACCAATATTAGAACCACCACCACCTCCTTTCTTTCCAAGTATAGCCACTATAATAAATACTATAAATACAAAGAGTATCAAATTACTACCCTTCTCTTTGGTCCTTCTTTCTCGCTTCTCTTTATACTCTCCCACAGCAGCTTTAGCAATATCATCTGTGGCTTTATCAATGCCTTCATAAAAAGCTTGCTCTCTAAAGGCAGGCTTAATATCATTATCAATAATACTGTTGGCAGTAATATCGGGAATGGCTCCTTCTAAACCATAACCTACTTCGATGCGTATTTTTTTATCTTGAATGGCAATTAATAATAAAATACCATTATTGGTTTTTTTATTACCAATACCCCAAGTTCTAAAAAGTTTGGTAGCATACTCTTCAATAGGATTGCCGTCTAATGTAGGAAGTATGACCACCGCAATTTGATTCGAACTAGAATCGTCAATGGCTACTAATTTACTTTCTAGAGCCTGCTTTTGTTCTGGGCTTAATACACCCGCTAAGTCTGTTACTAAAACAGGTGGATTAGGTTTTTCAATTACATTTTGCGCTACCGCAGAGGTAAAAGAAAATACTGCAATTATAAAAACAATAAATAGCTTGGTTAATTTCATAGGGACTACTTGCTTGATTATTTACCTATCATTATTTCGTCCGATAATTCATTGGAATCTGTTACACGGTCATAAGGAAAATGACTCGTAAGCGCCTTGCCTATTTCTGCAATGACAACAGACATGCCCTTTACATAATTTTCTTCTTTAAAATGCGCCGTCATTTCTTGCACTTGGCTATACCAAAATTCAACACCTACTTTATCGTAAATACCTTGATCGGCATAGATGGCAAGCTTTCTATCTTCTACTGCTACATATACTAGAACGCCATTGCGCTCCTGGGTAGCATTCATCTTATGTTTGAAAAATATTTCCGTAGCCCTACTAAGTGCATCGCCTTTTTTAGTCCTGCTTTCCACATGTACACGAATTTCTCCGCTGGTTGTTTTTTCAGCAGCTTGAATAGCCTGGACAAGCATTTGCTTGTCCGAGGTATTCAATAATTTGTCTGTATTCGTTTTAAATAGCGAAAAGGGATTCCACATAAATTTGATTAAAGAATTC
>CAITGN010000043.1:0-4076 GCA_903891965.1 uncultured Bacteroidota bacterium | reverse complement strand
TTGCACGGCCTTAGAAAAAAATGATACTTATTATTTTCAAATAGAAGCCTTTAATGAAAATGGAATTGGGGTAAGATCACCGGTGATGAAAGCAGATTGATTTTATTAAAATTTAATCTGATTTTTTTATATAATTAGTATAAAGAACAATTATCATTAAAAGGGTGGTAACTATTCCATAGATTATTAAGCCCTTAGTATTGGCAATGATTTTATTAAAGAATATCATTGTTATTATAGTATAGAATAGTCCAATTAAATTGATTGTTTTTTTCATAAATGAATTTACACTAAAATATTTATTCATAAAAAAAGAGTCTCCGATTGGAGACTCTTTTAAGATTATTTTTATTAATTATTTCTTAATCACTAATTTATCGGTAGCTCTTCTTACTTTTTTAGCGCTTACTAAATAATCGTTAGCAGCATCACGGAAACCTAAGGTTAAAGCTACAGTGCTATGTAAGCCCATTGCTTTTAATCCTAATATTTCATCTACTGCATCTGGAGCAAAACCTTCCATAGGTGTAGCATCTACTTCTTCAGCAGCAGCAGCCACTAAACCAAAACCTAAAGCAATATAAGCTTGCTTATCAGCCCATACTCTTGCTTGTTCAGGCGTTAAATTTTTTAATGAACCATTAATGTAACCAGAAAAATCTTTTAAAGTATCTACTGCTACACCTCTTTGGTCTGCAATATCTTGCATGTATTCAGCAACTTCTTTTTCTGAAATGGTATTCCAGGCAGCAAAAACTATTACAGCAGAACCATCTACTACTTGTGATTGATTGTAAAATGCGGGTTGTAATTTTTTTCTTGTCTCTTCATCTTCCACTACAATAATAGAATAAGGCGTTAAACCAAAAGCACTAGGTGCTAAGCGCGTTGCTTCAATAATAGTTTCTAATTTTTCAGCAGGAATTTTAGTTCCGTTCATTTTCTTAACAGCATAGCGCCATTGTAATGCATCTAATAATTTCATAGTATTTGTATATTTCGTTGTTTGAACATCAAAATTAGGTATTTATGACCTAATTCCAAATTAATTCTTTGTGAATCAATATATTAACTAAACAGCAAATCTGCTAAAAGGTTCAAAATCAAGCATATAATTATAGTTATTGGTTTAATGGCGTAACTTTATACCATGCTATATCAAAAAACCATAAGACAAATTTTAGCGGTAGTCATGCTACTGGTCTTTGCGTTTAGCATTACCTCACAACAGACCATACATGATTTAGTTGCAAAACATAGCGATAAGATTAAATGTGATGTACACAAGAACCTACCTATTGATCAAGTTGAAAACTCAAGCATACATTGTTCGCACGATAATTTAGTGGCGGCTTCGCCCTTTCTTGATTTTAATTTCAATATTGAATTAGCGCATCCGGTTCTAAATATTGTTACCAACACGCATTTAGTTTGTTTTTACTTTTCTAATAATAATTATTCTTTAGACTCTAGGGGTCCCCCTGCAGCTTAGTAGAATCGAATTGAAATTTAATTTCATTTCGAATTTGCTTATTAACGCTACTATACTAATAGAGTTATTATAGCAACGATTTTTACAATGCAATGCATTTCCCATTTCGAGTTAATTATTATTTTATGTTCAAGTATTTATCTATATTATTTATAAGTGTTTTTATAGGTGAGGGCGTTTACGCCATGCAAGCGCCTAGGACGGTGCAAGTATCGGGTAAGATAAGCGATGAAGCCACTGGCCAAATTTTACAAGGCGCTTCTATCTATTTTCCAGAATTAAAAAAAGGAGCGGTGAGTAATAATAAAGGAATTTATCAAATTAATATAAAACCAGGCAACTATATTATTGAGGTAAGTTATATTGGATTTAGTTTACAAACTATCACTTTAAGTATTCCAACTAATTTGGAGAAAGATTTTTTGTTGAACCATGCAGTGGTAGAAAATACGAATGTAACGGTTACTAGTTTTTTAAGAACTACTTCTAGTAAAAAAACGCCTACCCCTATTAGCATTATTAAAAAAGAAGATTTTTTCAAAGGAGTCTCTACCAATTTAATTGATGCGCTTTCTAAAACACCTGGGGTAACGCAGTTAAGCACGGGCCCGGCTATATCCAAACCTATTATAAGAGGCCTAGGATACAATAGGGTGGTGGTTTTGAACGATGGCGTAAAACAAGAAGGACAACAATGGGGCGATGAACATGGTATTGAAATTGATGAGTATAATGTAACCAGAACAGAAGTTTTAAAAGTGCCTGCCTCCATTATTTATGGTAGTGAAGCTTTGTCGGGGGTTATCAATATTACTTCGAATGTGCCCGTGGCGGAAGGGGCTTTAAGAGGTAATGTATTTAGTAATTATCAATCTAATAATAATTTACAAGGCTATCATTTCGATATTGCAGGTAATAAAAATGGTTTGGTATGGGGATTGAATGCTAGTAGTAAAAAAGCAGCTGATTATAAAAATAAATATGATGGTTATGTATACAATTCAAAATTCTCTGAATTAAATGGAGGAGGCTTTGTAGGTATAGAAAAAGATTGGGGCTATTCTCATTTCATTGTAAATAAGTTTAGTCAAAAGCTAGGCATGATTGAAGGACGAAGAAATAATTTAGGACAGTTTACCAAGGATGTAATTATGAATGGTGCATTAGGAAATTCAATTGTTGAAGTTCCTGCCACCGACGCCGATTTTAATTCCACTACACCCAATATTCCTTATCAATATATTCAACACACAAAATATATATTAGATAATAGTATTAACTGGGGAACGGGAAAGTTAAAAGCCAATATAGCGTATCAAAGAAATCAAAGACAGGAGTTTGGTAATATTGAAATACCAACAGAAAAAAGTTTATACTTCGATTTAGGTACTTTAAATTATTCTTTTCAATACTTGCTTCCAGAAACCAATAATTGGAAACATACTATTGGTGTGAACGGCTTACAACAAAATAATAAAAATAAAGGAGTAGAGACTTTAATACCTGAATATAAATCGGTAGAAGTAGGTTTGTTTTTTTATACGCAGAAACATGTAGGAAAATTAAATTTTAGTGGTGGAGCTAGAATAGATAAAAAAGGAATAGAGTTCAATGGACTTCAAAAAAACTATGGAGATATTGCAGGATCCTTGGGTATGACTTACGAGGCTACCAACGATTTAATTTTTAAATTCAATATTGCCCGAGGTTATAGAGCCCCTAATTTAGCGGAGTTGGGTAGTAATGGAGCGCATGAGGGCACCAATAGATACGAGTATGGGAATACGAATTTAGAAAGCGAGAAAAGCTTACAATTTGATGCCGGCCTGGAATGGAGTAACGAGCATATATCTTTTACAGGGAATGCTTTTTATAATAATGTTACTAATTATATATTTTATCAAAAGCTTATTGGAGTGCATGGCGGAGACTCTATTATTAATAAAGAGGGCAAAGATTATTATGCATTCGCCTATCATCAACAAGATGCTAAATTAATAGGGGCTGAATTTAATTTAGATATTCATCCGCATCCTTTAGACGGGCTGCATATTGAAAATACAGTGTCTATTGTTAATGGAACATTTAAAAAAGCATTGGCAGGAAGTATTAATTTACCTAGCATACCAAGTATGCGTTGGATTACTGAATTAAGGTATGAGCTACAAAAAAATACGGGTATGCTGAAGAACAGTTATGCTTCTTTACAATTTGATAATGTAGCTGCACAGAATAATCCGTTTACTGGTTATAATACTGAAACTAAAACGCCGAGCTACACTTTAATTAATATTGGGGCAGGTACACATATAACAAATAAGGGCAAACAATTATTTAGTATTTCATTAGTAGCACAAAACCTTACAGATATTGCTTATCAGAGCCATTTAAGCCGTTTAAAATATACCGATGTAAATATTTTAACAGGAAGAACTGGTGTATTTAATATGGGACGAAACTATAGTTTGAAAATTAATGTTCCACTTCAGTTTGATTAGATATTAAAAAAAACTTATACTAACATGTGTTTACTCAAGTTCTTACAAAATCCTTAACATAGAATTTTGTAAATTTGCAGAAGGTT
>CAITGN010000042.1:0-4757 GCA_903891965.1 uncultured Bacteroidota bacterium | reverse complement strand
TTTGTGGACTTAGATAAGGAATACCTAGGTTCAAGCCCCTAAGTATTAGTAAAATGCCCATACTAAAAATAAATACCGGCAGTAAGGATTGCAACTTAGTTCTTACTGTTCTACCCATATACTGTCCTCCTATGGCTACCATGATTAATGCAGGCATAGTGCCTAATCCAAAGAATGCCATAATCATACCACCTTGTACAACGCTCTGTGTAGCAAGCGCAGAAGTCAATGCCAGATATACCATACCACAAGGAAGTAATCCATTTAAAAATCCAATCAAATAAAATGAACCTCTGCTTTTACTTTTAAACAAAGCCCCCATTTTTTTTATTATTATGGTATATAGCATATTGGATTTAAAAAACGGGATCTTCCATTTTGATTTTATCAGAAATACATATAGCACATACAATAACATAATAGACCCTATCACTATAGACAAATTCTCTTGCACTCCGAATAAGGGCAAGGAACTACCAAATAACCCGAGCAAAATGCCCAATACCGTATAACTACTTATTTTTCCAAAATGATATAATAAAATAGATACCCATTTTTGAAAATTGGATTGACCAGAGATAGGGAGAGCCATGACCAAGGGCCCGCACATACCAATGCAATGGAGACTTCCAATAAGTCCCATCAAAAACCCAATCTCAAAAACATGATTCAACCACATAAGTCTCGTTTTAGTAATTACCCTGAAAACTTTATAACATCTCTACCCCAACTTTACAATATCTCTACACTAACTTTACAACATCTCTACACCAACTTTATAACATCAACTTCTTTTCAAAATAATAGTTTACCCCATTATTGTCCACCGATAATTTCAAGGTATAATTCCCTTTCATGATGCTCAATAATTCAATATCAAATACGCCCTTTTGAACTAATATTTCTTTTTTCATATCTCCCTTCTCGTCTGCTATACAATACATTTCAATAGCCACTTTAGAAACATTCGTTTGCAAATTTTTAGGAAGCGTTATATGTAATAAAGAGCCTTTTGTCTCCACTTGCAAAGCCTCTGCTAAATTGCTTGCTCTCTGAGTAGCATCTATAACTTTTTGATATTTTAATTCGGCACCATAATAATCGCTTTGTACTAAATCAAATTTTTGCTGAGAAGAATTATAAGCAAGCAATAATATTCCTCCAACAAAAATGGCATACACTATAATGATACTATGTCCCCAATTGAGTTTCATATTTTTTATTTTAAATAGAAGAATTTTATATTGAAGGTCCTAGAAAAACAGCAGTTAAGTCATCCATCTTATGACCGTTTTCATAAAGACCAATTTTTATTTTTGTTTTTCTTGATTTCAACTGTTCATTTTTCAAAGTGATAAAAAAGCTTGTTTGAAAATAAGACTCCTTGGGTACGTCTACTGGTCCTATTTGCTTATTCTCCCCTTCTATATTTTCTAATTTTAAATCTAGATGAATATTTTTTCTGGTTTTATTCACTAGTTTAATATTGTATAAATTACTAATCTTGTTGCCTGCTAGTAATTGATAGGTTTGGCCAGGTGTTCTTAAAATTCTAGCTGCTATATCTGCTCTAGTAATTAATAAAATGGCTAAAAAACCAAGCAGCAAGCTTAATACAATCGTATACATTTTCAACCTCCAGGAATAAGTCGTTTTTTCTTTTAAAGCAATGCCATTCTCTGAAGCGTAGCGTATCAAACCTTTGGGCTTATTAATATGATCCATTATTTCATCACAAGCGTCAATACAGGCAGTACAATTCACACATTCTAACTGAGTACCATTACGAATATCAATACCCGTTGGACAAACACGCACACAGGCATGGCAGTTCACGCAATCACCTTTATCTGAATTAGCATCCGATAACTTTCCTCTAGGCTCTCCCCTTACATAATCATAGGCAACTAAAATGGAATTTCTATCTAATAACACACCCTGTAACCTTCCATAGGGACAAACAATAATGCAAGCCTGCTCTCTAAACCAATAATACACAAAGAAAAAAACCAAGGTGAAAATGACAAGTGCACTGAAGGTTCCAAAATGTACAAATATGCCTTCTTTCACTAGTACCCCCACTTCATCAATGCCAATTATATAGCCCAGAAAAAAATTGGCAATTAGAAAGGATAAAAGAAAAAAAACGATAATCTTGGCAGCTCTTTTAAATAGTTTCTCTGTATTCCAAGGCATTGCCTTTAATTGTTTCTGCTGATTAGCATCCCCATCTATAAAAAATTCAATTTTTCTAAATACCATTTCCATAAATATGGTTTGCGGACAAGCCCAACCACACCATATTCTTCCAAAACCTACTGTGAAAAGAATAACAAACACAATAAATGTCAATAATCCAATGGCAAAAATAAAAAAATCTTGAGGCCAAAATATTTTACTAAAAAATATAAATTTTCTCTCTAGTACATTGAACAAAAATACAGGCTCCCCTTCTACTTTTATAAAAGGAAGGGTAAAAAATAAAATCAAATAAAAGTAACTAAAATAAGATCTTAAATTATATAATTTACCATGTGGTTTTTGCGGATTGACATAGTTTCTATTACCCTCTTTACTAATAGTAGATACCGAATCTCTAAATGTTTGATCCAATAAGTCCTTTTTATAATTTGATATACTCTCCGAATCTGTTTTATTTATTTGTTCCATTTATTTTTGTTGTTGCAGTGCTGTCCGCTCTTGCAGTACTGTCGGTTATTACAGCTACCTCTTTATATAAATCTCCTTGTGGCGCTTTTGGATTCGGCGGATTCGTACCTTTTAATGTTCTAATATAAGTGGCTAACTGCTGCATCTGTACTGGAGAATAAGTAGATTGCCAAGACTGCATCCCTTTATCTGGATAACCATATTTAATAGTCTTAAATATATCTTTAATAGCTCCTCCATGTATCCAATATTCATCGGTTAAATTTGGACCCACTGAACCTTGTGCTTCTGCCAAATGACAGGGAGTACATGTTTTAGCAAATAAAATTTTCCCTTGGGCAGCTCCAGCTGCATCTAATTGTACAACTGAATTTTCATCTACATTTTCTTTAGCAGAAGCTAAATACGCATCGGTTTGAATTTTTGCAGCGCTCATCTCTTCAGCATACTCCTGCGTAGGATTCATACCTGTATGCCATACTTCAAATTTTAAAATATAAAATACTGCTACTACAATGGTAATATAAAAGCCATACTTCCACCAAGGTGGTAAGGCATTGTCTAATTCTTTAATGCCATCGTAGTCATGATCTAAAAGCATGTCTGCTTCCTTTTCTAAAGGAATGGCTTTTGTAAAAAATTGCTTGTCCAATGTATGCCAAGTTCTAATCAACCAAGAATCACTTTGCAGTTTTCCTTCTACCATTATTTTTTCTGAAGGATGAATAGATCTAAAAATATTTTTAATAAATAAAACCAATAAAAAAATAACTAGTAACTCTAGTACAATTACAGTGCTCATTGTCCAAAAGGTATTGTAAGATACTCCCCCATAAAAATCGGTGGAGGCTACCTTTGTAGTGCTATCAGAGACTGCCGCTGTAGATTGTGCAAAAACATTTGTAGCAAACATAGAACCCATTACCACTACAAAAATCATCATTACTTTTTTACCTGCTTTTGATAAGTTTAGCGCTTGTTTAGAAACCATTAATAAAACTTTTGTTAGTATCCATATAACTACTACTAATAAACAAGCAACGGTAACCATAAGTAGCTGCATATAATTGGTCACTGCTGGTTTGGCGGGAAGCAAAGTCGGCTGTGCAAAAGCACTAAGAGACAATACAGAGGCCAATAAGAAAAGGAAAATATTTTTAATTTTTAACATAAGAAATGTTTTTAGATGATATATTATTGTTCTAATGGTAAATTTTTAATTTCTTCCACTTCATTTTTGTCAAGCACTTTAACATACCATAACACTGCAATAAAAAATGCAACAAAAACTAAAAGTGAAAAAAGCGGATAAATATTTTGATCCTGCATGGTTTCGGTATACTTTTTTATAAAACTGTACATATTGCTTAATTTTACTTGTTTATTTTTTATTGATATCTGTGCCTAGTCTTTGTATATAAGCAATCAAGGCAATGATTTCTTTATTCGGTGCAACCTTAATGCCGTCTTTTTCCAAATCAGCTGAAATAGTTTTTGCCTGAATCATTAAATCTTGATTCGCCTTACTTGCATAATCTGCTGCATAGGGTACCCCTAAAGTGCGCATCGCATTTATTTTTAAAGGCGTGCTGGCTGTATCTATATTATCATCAATTAAAAAAGAATAGGAAGGCATGACGGAACCTGTTGAAATAGAATTTGGTTCTTCAAAGTGATTATAATGCCAGGTATTTGATTTTTTCAAATTACCCGAACCTTCCCTAGCTAAATCTGGTCCAGTTCTTTTACTACCCCATTGAAATGGATGGTCATAAACAAATTCACCGGCCTTACTATACTCACCATATCGTTCAGTTTCACTTCGAAATGGTCTAATCATTTGTGAATGACAGTTATAGCAGCCTTCCCTTACATATATATCACGCCCTTGAAGTTCTAATGGAGTGTATGGTTTTACACTTACAATGGTTGGGATATTTGATTTAACTAAGAAGGTGGGTATCATTTCCACCAAACCTCCTATTAAGATTACAATCAATGACAATATCAATAGCGGGGTTGGCTTTCTTTCAATCCAACGATGCCAATGTTCTCCTGCATGTTTTGTATACGTTTTTTCTAAAGCA
>CAITGN010000041.1:0-2403 GCA_903891965.1 uncultured Bacteroidota bacterium | reverse complement strand
CCTGGGGCAAATTTACCAGATGGGGTTAAACAAAATCTATTTAAAGAGCTTGCTGTTGTAAGGGAATTTTATTTTGTAAGGTTTATTCCTGCCCTTATTGATATGCCTTTTTTAATTCTTTTTATTTTGGTATTGCTTTTAAATTAATTCTATTAGATAAGGTTGCCGTGTCTGCTTTATTCAATTTTAAACCCAAGCTACTGGTTACATCGATTGTATTTGCTTTTAGATTGATTCTATTAGATAGTGTTGCTGTATCAACTTTTTGTAATAAATAACTAGTATCTGCTTTATTCAACTTTAACACCAAGCTACTGGCTACATCTGTTGTATTTGCTTTTAAATTGATTCGATTAGACAAAGTACTCGTATCCTTTTTTTGCAATAAATAACTAGTATCGGATTTGTTAAACTTTAATGCCAATCCATTTGTTAAATCAGTCGTATTTGATTTTAAATTAATTCTATTACTTAATGAAGTAGTATCAAAAGTTTTGGAAGCCAATTGTGTAGGTGTTACATATTTAGTACTACTGTCGGAAATACTGATTTTACTATCAACTCTAGTAATCAAACTTGTAGTGTCAAATTTGACCCCTTTTAATTGTAACGGAGTTATATAGGCCACTCCACTATCTGCGATATTTACTTTTGTATTTACTTTTGTAATTAAACTTGTAGTGTCAAACTTTACCCCTTTTAATTGCAACGGAGTTATATAGGCCACTCCACTATCTGCGATATTTACTTTTGTATTTACTTTAGCAATTAAACTTGTGGTGTCAAACTTTACCCCTTTTAATTGCAACGGTGTCACATATTTTAATCCACTATCTGCCACATTTACTTTAGAATCAAGTGCTGAATTAATTGCTGAAGCTGTCAATGAAGTTATATTGGAGGAAACCAGCGCTGCGACCATTTTTGAATAAGGCGCTAGCATCGCTGCTGTATCTGTTGTAGAGATTTTGGTAGCAACAGCAGTAGATAAGCTTTGAACTGTTTGTGCCTTTGCATATATTTCCAGCATTTTAGAAGTATCTGCAATACTTAATTTACTATCTAACGCACCTGAACTAGCAGCATATAATGCATAAGGTACTGTTCCAAAAGGAGTAGTCCCTAAGTCAATTAATTCTTTAGTATAATCCCAACTTACAAATGGCACAATTGGCTGAATAGCAATTTTTAAATTTAAAAAATAAGGTCCTTTAGCCCATTCAATAGAAGCTAAGTTTGCTGCAGTACCCCCTTTTCTTATTCCCTGACCAATACTAATACCAAAAACACCTGATTGGTCTGTTTGTGATTGGTGCTCTTCAATGAGTACTTTAGTGCCATTGTCTGTATATTGAATAATAGTAGATTGAATATAAATTTTTCTATCTTTTGCTGGATTAGAAAAATTATCTCTTGCTACTGCCTGGAAAAAAATACCAGTGCCCTGTGTTTGCGAAAGCAATTTATTGGAAAAACTATTGCTAGTCATTAACAAAATGACAATAAAAGATTTAGTAAATAAGGATTTGTTCATAAGATTGCTATTATTCTAATTCGCTTTAATAAATTTAATTGCATCAACAAATTTTGTTGATGTTATTTTTAGTATATAAGATCCAGATGTTATTGAACTTAAGTCTAAAGTGATGCCTTGGAATAAATTAAATCCGGTTTCTTTTTTGGAACTAATAAATTGGCCCTCTGCTGTATATATTTGTATACTAAACTGTTCGTTTAATGGAGGTGTATTTAAAAACTTTACTTTTGTATTATTAATTACAGGGTTGGGGTATAATTTAATACCCAAACTATTATAGTTCATTGCTACTTCACAAGTAAATGCAAACTCACCATTACCTCGTGCTCCATTTAAAACAGCCACTCCCGATTGTACATCAATACAATTTGCTGAACTTTTAAAATTAAAAGCGCTTACCGTCCCTGAAGCTGAACCCATCATTCCAATACTACTCATCACAATTTGAGCTTTACCCAATTTGAACAGCAATACAAAAAACATTAATAAAATAAGTGTCTTTTTCATTTAACGACTCGAGTTATAAAAATATTTAAAAGTATTTCCTGTATTTGTATAATATAAAATCATATTATTTGCCCCTATAGTTTCAATATTATAGATATACTCTATTGTATTTAACCCAACGGTATTCCCCTGTACATGAATTTGTAAAATACCATTAACTTTTTCAACTGTGAAAGTGCCATCAAGTCCATCAGAATCTACTGTTGTTAAATTTTTTAAGAATTTTACATAATAGGTGGATTGCCCTAAATATGTTTTAGTGGTTATTCCTTTCGTAGAAATAGTTTGACTATAATTTAAATACCAAATTTTATCGGACAGCATTTCAAGCGCTAGTTTTTTCTCTGCAGTAGTAGTAT
>CAITGN010000040.1:0-2728 GCA_903891965.1 uncultured Bacteroidota bacterium | reverse complement strand
GGTCAATGACGGTCATATCATAATTGGCAGGAATAAAATCTTCTCCAAAACCTTCTGCAATATAAGGTTGAACATATGTATGGTCTTCAATACCTGTTTTAAAATAATGAGTGAGTAGTGATCCAATGGGATCAATGGCCCATATTTTTATGTTTGGATTTTTTTCTTTTAAAAATTTAGCGGTACCTGTAATGGTGCCACCTGTTCCTGCAGTGCAAACTAAATGGGTAATTTTTCCTTCTGTTTGATCCCAAATTTCTGGCCCTGTACTTTCATAATGGGCTTGTCGGTTGGCAAGATTATCATATTGATTAAAGAAAAAAGAATTCGGCGTTTCTGCAGCTAACTTTCTAGCCACTGAGTAATAACTTTTTGGATCCTCGGGTTCCACATTAGTAGGACATACAATTACTTCAGCACCCACGGCTCTAAGTATATCCATTTTCTCTTTGCTCTGTTTATCGGTGGTAGTGAAAATACATTTGTATCCTTTTACAATAGCCACTAAGGCAAGTCCCATTCCAGTATTGCCACTTGTACATTCAATAATAGTTCCACCTGGTTTTAGTTTTCCTTCTGCTTCCGCTACTTCAACCATTTTTAATGCCATTCTATCTTTAATAGAATTGCCTGGGTTAAAATAATCCACTTTAGCAAGAACGGTGGCAGGTATTTCACTCGTTATTTTATTCAAACGAATGAGAGGTGTATTGCCAATTGTTTCTAAAATATTATTTAACCACATGTACTTTTCACTTTAGTGATAAAGTAAAAATAAACTAATTAATAAGAAACTAGGAATAAAGAAATGCAGAAGTTTTGAACGAAAATAAGGGCGATGAGTAGGGCGACGATTAGATTGATGCGTGGAATTATAAACTAGAATAAGTAGGATACAAATGGACTTGTACTATAGATTCTCAAAGTTGCTGGTAATGATTTCGCAGAAGCGTGTTTGGATCATTTTTTCAGCTAGTAAAATCATATTGAAGAATGCTTTGGCATTACTAATACCATGCCCAATTATAACGGGTTTATTCACACCTAAAACAGGAGTGCCACCATAATTTTCAAAATGGAATCTGCCAAAGAAAGAATCGTTTTCTAATTTTTGATGTGCTGCTGCATCATACATGGCTTCCGCCGTTTTAAGAATAATATTTCCTGTAAAGCCATCACAAACAATAACGTCGGCTTTATCATTGAAAACATCTCTGCCTTCAATATTACCAATAAATTGAATGGCAGTATTTTCTTTTAATAATGGATAAGTGGCTTGTGCTAAAATATTGCCTTTGCCTTCTTCTTCACCTACATTTAATAAACCTACAGTAGGGTTTTCAATATTTAAAATATGCTTTGCATATAAGTTGCCTAAAATACCAAACTGATTTAATTGTTCTGGTTTGCAATCTGCATTTAATCCAACATCTACTAATAATCCAGTTTTACCATTTAGCTTAGGAAGAAGTGTAGCAATAGTTGGTCTTAAAACTCCTTTGATGGGTTTAATACTGAACATAGCACCTACTAACATGGCACCTGTATTGCCGGCACTTAAGAAGGCATCTATTTCGCCAGTGACTAATAATTTAAAACCAATAGCAATAGATGAATTTGGTTTTTCCTTTAAAGCTTTAGTAGGGTGTTCGTGGTAACCTATCACTTCAGTGGCAGGTACAATATGTAAAAAAGGTGAGGAAATCCCGTGAGTCTGAAAAAGTTCCTTCAGTTGGGTTTCTTCACCTATACAAAATAAATTATTTTCTGAATGAGCTAAATACTGCTGTACACCTTTAACGGCTTCCAGTGGGGCGTAATCGCCTCCCATCATATCGATGCCAATATTCATTGAATCAGTAATTAGGCTTTTAGTGGCGCTTTTTCGCTAACTAATAAACCTTTGTAGTACAATTTACCTTCTTGAACGTGCGCGCGATGACGTACATGGATTTCTCCAGTTGTTCCATCTTTGCTTAATGTAACTTCTTGAGCTACATAGTGAGTTCTTCTTTTAGCACTACGTTGTTGTGAGTGTCTGCGTTTAGGATTAGGCATCTCTTATTTTTTAAAATTATTATTTAATATTCGTTTTTAATTCTTGCTTACTTCTTCCTCATTCGTGTCATCTAGTCCTTTAAACTTTTCTAAACCTTTCCAGATGTTTTTATTATTCACTTCTGTTGGATTTACTTTGAATTGGTTCAACTGTTCTAAGACTTTTTTATTGCAGGTAGATTCACCTTTTTCATTCTCCTTGCAAATATGTTGTAAGGGAATACTTAGATTGATAAATTCATAAATCCATGCGGCTACCGAAAAATGGTGTTCATTTTTATCGATATAAAAAATGTCCGGATCTTCTTCTTGACTGTTCATGGTAATTGGGTCATCCACTAATTTTACAATTAAGTTGAATTCATCCCAAAGTTGAACCGTTAGGGGGTTGCCGCAACGATCGCAAAGGGTGTCAATTTTTCCATCTACATCAAAATGTAATTGCAAGAAACCTTGTTTTTTGTCAAGCTTGAGCTTTACAAGGGTATTGCAATTAGAGAAGTCTTGTTGTCCAAAACTGTTAAAGAACTGATCCTCGATACGGTATTCGAACTCATGTAAACAGGGTGTTAAACCCACAAATGCTATTTCGAAAGCCCTGTTTTGGTTCATAACCGTACTTATAAGGTTGGCAAAGTTAGTAAAAACCAACCAAAAGACAAAGTTTATC
>CAITGN010000039.1:0-4019 GCA_903891965.1 uncultured Bacteroidota bacterium | reverse complement strand
CTAGAAGCAGAGGAAAGAGGCCAAGGAGAGGCCATTGCCCGTAATATTTATGAAATGGTGCGTTTACAAGTGCCTATTATTATATGTATCATAGGAGAAGGTGCCAGTGGGGGTGCTTTAGGCATTGGAGTGGGTGATAAAACCTTAATGATGGAAAACACTTGGTACACGGTAATTTCTCCAGAAAGCTGTAGTTCTATATTATGGCGTAGCTGGGATAAAAAAGAAATTGCTGCCGAGCAGTTAAAACTAACCGCCGATGATATGAAAGGCTTTGGTTTAATTGATGAAATTGTACCTGAGCCAGTAGGTGGAGCGCACTGGTCGTATACAGAAGCGGCTGCTATATTAAAAGAAAAAATTGTCGCTGCACTTGCAACGGTAAAAGACATAGCACCTGCCAAGCGTGTGGAAAACAGAATTGAGAAATACAGTAAGATGGGTTTCTGGGAAGAAGCATAATATTATTTAATTATCTTTAGCCCATGTTAAGACAAACCCTCAAAGGAACAGGTGTTGCTTTAGTAACGCCTTTTAAAAAAGACAAATCTATTGACTTCGTAGCCCTTGAAAATTTAATTGATATTCAAATTGCTGGAGGCTTAGATTATTTAGTAACCCTAGGTACAACAGGGGAGTCGGTTGTTTTATCAGAACAAGAAAAAATAGAAGTGTTTAATTGCACGGTGAATAAAGTAAATGGTCGCGTGCCCATTGTAATTGGTATTGGAGGAAATGATACAGCAGCAGTAATAAAATCGTTTAGCAAATTTGATTTAACAAAGGTAGTTGCCATTTTAAGTGTAACGCCTTATTATAATAAACCATCACAAGAAGGTTTATTCCAACATTATGTTGCACTAGCCGACGCTGCACCTAAACCTATTTTATTATACAATGTTCCTGGACGCACTGGAAGAAATATGAGTGCGGAAACAACGCTTCGTTTAGCATCACATCCCAATATTGCAGGTATTAAAGAAGCGGGGCCTGAGATGGCTCAAATGATTGATATTTTAAAAGACCGTCCTTCCAATTTTTTAGTAGTAAGTGGTGATGATGAAATTGTGATGGCGCAAATGGCCTGTGGTTGTGATGGTGTCATTAGTGTGGCTGCCAATGCATTTCCAAAACCTTTTTCTGATATGATTCGTTTTGCAATGGCTGGCGACTTCTCTATGGCTAAAAGAGTGAACGATTTATTAGTAGAAGGATATACTTATATGTATGAAGAAAATAATCCTTCAGGTATTAAAGCCTTTATGTTTGAGCAAGGATTAATTGAAAATGAATTGCGTTTGCCTTTAGTGCCAGTATCTGCGCCACTGCAAGTAAAAATTCATAACTACTTACAGCGTTATATCAGTCAATAAATTTTATTTAATCTAACTAGGGTAATCTTAGTAGGGTAATCTTAATTCTTCTAATTAATTAGTTAAGCTTTTTCTTAATGGCTTGAAGTTTCATTAAAGCCTCCACCGGTGTGAGATTATTAATATCCATCTCATCTAATTCTTTTCTAATCGATTCAAAAGTTTCTGTATGTGCATCAAATATAGATAACTGAAATTTTGTATCATCCGTTTGCTTAGAAGGAGTAGCTAAATTTTGACTGCCTTTATTTTTCAATTCCATTTCTTTTAAAATTTCATTGGCTCTACTTACTAAAATATTGGGCATGCCTGCCATCTTCGCTACATGAATACCAAAGCTATGGGTGCTGCCTCCTTTAGTGAGTTTGCGTAAGAAAATAATTTTATTACCTACTTCTTTATGACTTACATGATAATTGTGCACAGTTGAAAGTTGCGCTTCTAAATCGTTCAACTCATGGTAATGCGTGGCAAACAATGTTTTAGGCTTTTGTTTAGACTGATGCAGAAATTCCACAATACTCCAAGCAATAGAAATACCATCATAGGTAGAAGTGCCTCTTCCAATTTCATCAAGTAGTATTAAACTACGCGCACTAATATTATTTAAAATGCTGGCAGTTTCAAGCATCTCCACCATAAAGGTCGACTCTCCTGCGTTCAAATTATCATTCGCACCCACGCGGGTAAATATTTTATCGGTAAGTGGAATGGAAGCTGCCTGTGCAGGTACATAAGATCCCATATGTGCCATTAAAGTAATTAAGGCAGTTTGTCTTAACACTGCACTTTTACCACTCATATTGGGTCCCGTTAAAATAATAATTTGTTGGCTGGTTGGGTCTAGAAATACATCATTGGAAATATAGTCTTGGTCAATGGCCAATGTTTTTTCAATTACGGGATGCCTTCCTGCGGTTATTTTTAAAATAGAGTCCTCTGTTAAACTAGGTTTGCAATATTTATTTTCTTTCGCAATTTGGGCAAAGCATAATAAGCAATCCAATGTGCCTATAAGTTGTCCATTGTTTTGAATAGCGCCCATCTCTGTAAATACTTGGTCTAATAAATCTTGATACATTTCTTGCTCAAGACTTAAAATTTTATCTTCAGCGCCCAATATTTTTTCTTCGTAAATTTTTAATTCAGGGGTAATATACCTTTCTGCAGTGGTTAGGGTTTGTTTGCGTATCCACTCAGTGGGTACTTTGTTTTTATGCACATGGGTTACTTCTAAATAATAACCATACACATTATTATAACCAATTTTTAAAGAAGAGATACCCGTAATTTCTGCTTCCTTGTTTTGTATTTGGGTTAAGAAGTCTTTGCCTCCACTGGATATATTTCTAAGTTCATCTAAACTGCTAGAAACGCCTTCTTTAATAAAACCTCCTTTCACTGTTGTGGCAGGGGGTTGCTCTAATAATGTATGTAGAATAGCTTTCTTGCTTTTATCACAAATGGCTATTTCTTTTCCTATTTCTTGTAAAAAACTATTTGTAGAATTGGAGACTTGTTCTTTAATAGTAGTCACCCCCTCTAATGATTTTGCCAACTGCATTAATTCACGGGGCTGAATTTTTCTAGTCGATAACTTACTAGCTAGCCTTTCTAAGTCCCCACAAGATTCTATCAGTTCTCTTAATTCACTAGAGCCTGTGCTATCTTCTAATAAACTTTCAACAGCGTCCAAACGCTTATTAATTTGCGTAATAGATTGTAGTGGAAATACCAGCCATCTTTTTAAAAGCCTTGCACCCATGGGGCTCTTGGTGGCATCCATAATTTCAAGCAGTCCTTTTCTGTCAGCGCCATTGCCAATTAATTCTAAATTGCGAATGGTAAATTTATCCATCCACAAAATTTCCTCACGCACAATACTTTTAATAGTATGTATATGTTGAAGGTGCGGATGCTCTGTTTCTTTTAAATAATGCAGTATAGCGCCAGCTGCCATGATACCTAATTTTTGTTCTGCAATACCAAAACCTTTTAAAGTACTTGTTTGAAATTGCTTTAATAATTGTTCAGTAGCAAAGGCTTCATCAAATATCCAAGCATCTAATCCATAAGTATAAAATCCATTGCCAAAACTTTCTCTAAAGGCAGTTTGATAATTTTTCGGATGCAGAATTTCTGCAGGTTGTAAACTTTGTAATAATTTATCTAAATAGTCGGTACTTCCTTCTGCAATTAAAAATTCTCCAGTAGTAATATCTAAAAAAGCAATGCCACCTTTTTCATTTTCTACATAAATGGCTGCTAAGAAATTATTGTTTTTATGTTCTAGTAATTTATCGTTGGTGGCAATGCCTGGCGTAAGCATATCGGTCACACCTCTTTTTACAATTCCTTTCACCGATTTAGGATCCTCTAACTGATCACAAATAGCTACACGGTGTCCCGCTTTTACTAATTTATGTAAATAAGTATCTAAGGAATGGTGGGGGAAACCTGCTAATTCACTAGAAGAAGCTGCTCCATTATTTCTTTTGGTAAGGGTAATGCCTAAAACTTTAGAGGCAACAATGGCATCTTCACCAAATGTCTCGTAAAAATCGCCCACGCGAAATAGCAAAATGGCATCGGGATATTTTTGCTTAATAGCCCGGTGTTGTTGCATGAGTGGCGTATCGGCACTTG
>CAITGN010000038.1:0-3583 GCA_903891965.1 uncultured Bacteroidota bacterium | reverse complement strand
ATTACAAACTAAAATCCTTTACAACTAACTGGGGCTATGAAATAAAGAAAAACAAAAATGGTACAGAAGATACTTGGACCTATAAGCCGGTGAATGTAGAGCTATACCACCTCAACAAGTTTTCTAAACTAGATAGTTTATTAATATTAAATCCTTTCTTGCGTTCTTCTTTTAACGAGGGCAATGTTATAAGTCAAACCTTTAATTACTTACACACTGGAACTTCTTTAAAAAACCCCAACCAAAATAATTATCTAAGAATTGGCATTGAGGAAGCAGGTGGGCTAACGGGTTTAATTCCGGGTGCTTCTTCTCGCATTTACAGATATATTAAAGCAGAACTAGAATTAAGAAAATTATATAAATATCAATACACCGAACTAGCATGGCGTTTTATGGGAGGCTGGGGTAATAATTATAGCAATGATCCCGTATTAAAAGGACAACTACCCTTTTTCAAACAATTCACCGCAGGTGGCCCTTATAGTATGCGTGCCTGGGGTTTAAGACAATTAGGTATAGGTAGTTCTCAGTTTTATGATACCAGTTCAAAAAGTCAAAGCTTTGATAGATTTGGCGACTTACAATTAGAAACCAATTTAGAATATCGCTTTCCTTTATTTCAATGGGGTTCTTATAAAATAGGTTCGGCTGTATTTACAGATATTGGAAATATTTGGAATACGAGAGAAACTGAATTAGACCCAAAAGCAGGTTTTAAATTCGATAAATTATATAAAGACCTTGCCGTTGCAGTGGGTACCGGCCTTAGAATGGACTTTAATTATTTTATAATTAGAATAGACTATGCCCTTAAAATGAAGGACCCTACTCGTTTACAAAATGATGGCTGGTTAGATATTCGAAATTTGAAATGGGCAGAGGTAAAACCCAATGGTGTTAAAGTAAATAATTACGCCTTGCAATTTGGTATTGGACTACCTTTCTAATATTTTTTTTTCAATATTATATTTCAATATTACCCTTCCAATAAAGTATTCACTTCTGCTTCAATATCCTGCCAAACTTTGGCATCCTCTACATTAAATTCTCCAATGCGCGTTCTTCGAAGTGAACTCATATAAGCACCCACTTCTAAAGCTTCTCCAAAATCTTTGACTAAACTTCTTATATAAGTTCCAGTAGAACAAACTACTTTAAATTCAATAGTAGGTAGTTCTATCTTGGTAATTTCAAAACTTTCAATGGTAACTTTTCTAGGATCTACTTTTACTTCAATACCCAATCTTGCCGACTCATAGAGTCTTCTTCCATCTTTTTTAATAGCAGAATGCTGCGGAGGCATTTGAAAAATTTCACCTATAAAAGGGATGGTTGCTTTTTGAATGAGTTCATTCGTTAAGGCATCCGTGCTTTTGAAATTTTCTGGTTCTGATTCTAAATCGTAAGTGGGTGTAGTAGCACCCAAAACCATGGTACCTGTATATTCTTTTTGCATGCCCATATAGGCATCAATGGATTTAGTATACTTACCCGTGCAAACTATGAGCAGCCCCGTGGCTAAGGGGTCTAAAGTACCTGCATGCCCTACTTTTATAACCCTGGTTAAGTTGCGTACTTTTTTTACAATATCAAAAGAAGTCCAACCAATGGGTTTATCAATTAACAATACCTTGCCTTCTAAAAAAGGCGTAAGCGCATCAGGTATTGGTTTTTGTTTCATTGAATTTGAAAACTTATTAGGGAAACTTACATTAATAAGCCCTTGCAAATAAAACACGTTGTGTAGATGCATTACCTGTTAAAACACATTTTCCATTTTCTAATGGATTGTCTAAAGGTATACAACGAATAGTGGCCTTTGCTAATTCTTTAATTTTATCTTCTGTTTCTGCACTGCCATCCCAATGTGCGGAAATAAATCCACCCTTGGTATCTAATACTTGCATAAACTCTTCCCAAGTTTCTACTTTAGTAATATGTTCGTCGCGGTATTTTTTAGCACGCTCAAATAAATTATTTTGTATTTCTACTAATAAATTTTCTACTGTTTGCGTTAAGCCTTCCATTGCCACAGCCGATTTTTCTTTGGTATCACGACGCGCTAATTCAACTTGTTTGTTTTCTAAATCGCGTGCACCAATAGCAATTCTAATAGGCACTCCTTTTAATTCATACTCTGCAAATTTCCATCCTGGTCTTGCATGATCTGAGTTATCGTACTTCACTCTAATACCCGCAGCCTTAAAGGATTTCACCATCTCTCCTACTTTTTCATCTAATACTTGCTTTTGCTCTTCTCCTTTATAAATAGGAACAATGACTACTTGAATTGGTGCAATGCGCGGAGGTAAAACTAAACCTTCATCATCGCTATGTGTCATTACTAGGCCACCAATTAATCTTGTGCTCACGCCCCAGCTAGTAGCCCAAACATATTCTTGTTTATTATTCTGATCGCTAAACTTAACATCAAATGCTTTCGCAAAGTTTTGTCCTAAGAAATGAGATGTACCTGCTTGCAATGCTTTTCCATCCTGCATTAAAGCTTCAATGCAATAAGTATCTTCTGCACCTGCAAAACGCTCATTGGCTGTTTTCACTCCTTTTAATACAGGCACTGCCATCCAATTTTCAACGAAATCGGCATAGACATTCAACATTTGTTTTGTTTCAGCAACAGCTTCTACTGCAGTGGCATGCGCAGTATGTCCTTCCTGCCATAAAAATTCGGCAGTGCGTAAAAATAAGCGTGTACGCATTTCCCATCTTACCACATTCGCCCATTGATTCACTAAAATGGGTAAATCACGATAAGACTGAATCCAAGTTTTATAAGTATTCCAAATGATGGCTTCACTGGTTGGACGAACAATTAATTCCTCTTCTAATTTGGCTTCCGGATCTACCATTAATTTTCCCTTATTATTGGGGTCGGCAATTAAACGATAATGAGTAACGACCGCACATTCTTTGGCAAAGCCTTCGGCATTTTTTTCCTCTGCTTCAAAAAGTGATTTGGGAACGAATAAAGGGAAATAAGCATTTTGATGCCCAGTATCTTTGAACATTTTGTCTAAGACATCGCGCATATTTTCCCATAAAGCATAACCATAAGGTTTTATGACCATACAGCCTCTTACTGCACTGTAATCTGCCAGCTCGCCTTTGATGACAAGGTCGTTGTACCATTGAGAATAGTCCTGGGCCCTAGTTGTTAATTCCTTTGCCATTGTAAAAATCTTAACAATTTATATTGTAACAAATCAAGTACTAAAAACGCTCTATATTTTAAAGTTTTGTACCTTTATATAAGCAAATGTATGCTAAAACAGGGGCATATAAAAACCTAAACTTTATCAAAATGAACAGATTAAAAACGAGCACTAATTTGAGGCTAATGGTGATTTGCCTAGTGGCGTTTAGTTTAGTAAGCGCCAGCTGTACTAGTTTGCAAGAAGCAGGCAGTATGGCCTCAGACGATTTATACACTACACCCAATCTAAGAAATACTGTTTCCACGAATAAAAAAGTGGTGACCACAGAAGACTGGAGCAGTCCGAATAGGATACAGAACAATGCAAGTACGCAAGAAAATAATACCAACAATCAAGCCAATGCT
>CAITGN010000037.1:0-3802 GCA_903891965.1 uncultured Bacteroidota bacterium | reverse complement strand
GTAAGTGCATCCACACCTTCTGGTGTTAAACCCACTCTATACTCTTGAATCTTAATTTCTTTTGGAACTCCAATGATCATGGTATTTTGTTTTTATTTCTGTACAAATATCCATTAAAAGAAAATATTCATTTAATAATGTAAATATTCAGTAAAATATCTTGTTTATTTGGTCAATTAGCATAAAATATCGTTCTTTACACTAGAAATTAAAGCAAAAACAGAAATTATTTCTCTATGGCACTTGACCCTATTGATAAGTCTATTTTAAAAATCCTACAAAAGGATGCACTAGCCAAGCTAAAAGACATTAGCGCTGCCATTAATTTATCACTTAGCCCCACACATGATCGTATTAAAAGACTAGAGGCGGAAGGCTATATTTTAAATTATGTTACCCTGCTGGACAGAAAAAAATTAGACCTTGGTTTGGTGGTACACTGTCAGGTAACTTTAGACAAACAAACCCGTTCTCATTTTTCTGAATTTGAAAAAACCATTGCACAGTTTCCAGAAATAACTTCCTGTAGTTTGGTCTCGGGTAGTTTTGATTATTATTTAAAATTGGTCACTAAGGATGTTGAATCGTATAATAAATTTTATCAAGAACGATTAGCAGTGCTTCCCATGGTGGCACATATTAATAGTTTATTTGTAATGGATGAAATTAAAATAACCACCGAGCTACCACTATAATAATGAATTCATATTTTGAGTAAGTAAAATATATTTATACTTAGAATAAGTAAAATAAATGAACTAAGTAATTAAATAAAAAATAAAAATCAACTATGTATAATATACCTCATTTCAAAGCCAAGGACCATCAAGAAGTATTGGACTTTATGCAAGCAAACCCTTTTGTAACTATATGTGGTGTAGATGCTGAAGGATTTCCTGTGGCAACGCAGGTACCTGTTTTATTAACTATAGAGAATGATAAAATTATTATTAGTGGACATGTTATGCGTAAGCAAGAACATACCAATGCCTTTGAAAATAGCAATAAAGTATTAGTTATTTTTTCTGGTCCATCGGCCTTTGTGAGTGCCAATTGGTATACTACCAAAAATATGGGAAGCACATGGAATTACAAGTCGGTGCAAGCCAAAGGAAGTTTAGAAATTAAAGATGAAAAGCATTTATATAATTTATTAGAAAAGCTTACCCTGCATTTTGAAAAAGATGAGAATTCGCCTACGCAAGTAAAAAATTTATCTGCCGAATACATGGAGCAAAACATGAAAGCTATTTATTCTTTTGAAATACTAGTAAGTGATTTACAACATGTTTTTAAATTAAGTCAGAACAGAGATGAAGCCTCTAAGGCTAGTATTCATGCAGAACTAAGCAAGGGAGATGCAGCTTGTAAGCATATGGCAGCTGCTATGAAAAGGCCTGAGTAATAATAATTATTATTAGAGTAGTAAAGTAGAGAAATAAATCATTTCTATTTCTTCGAAGGCTCAATCAAGTCCCACAAATTTCCATAGATATCTTTGAATACAGCTACCATTCCATATTCTTCTTTATGAGGTGCAATGGTAAATTCAACACCTTTGGAAATATAATTCTGATAATCTCTTTCAAAATTATCGGTGTATAAAAATAAAAATACACGACCTCCTGTTTGAAAACCAATAAACTTTTCTTGTTCAGGCGTGGCGGCTTTGGCAAGTAATAACATGCAACCATTTTCTGCTCCTGTTGGTTGCACCATGACCCATCTTTTGGTTTCAGATAAAATAGTATCCTCAATTAATCTAAAGCCTAAAATATGGGTATAATACGCAATGGCTTCATCATAATCTCGAACCACAACAGCAATATGAGCAAGGCTTTGTTTCATATTTCAAATATACAATTAATTAAAATCTTTCTTTAACTTTACCACTCAATTTATTCTTTAATAATCAATATCAATGGCTGCTGTAAAAAATTTAATTTTTGATTTAGGCAATGTTTTATATGATATTGACTTTAAACAAATGAATGTTGCTTTTGCATCCATTGGAATAGAAGGTATGGACAAGCATTTTACTTTGAATAAATCGCACCAGTTATTTTTAGACTTGGAAATGGGCTTTGTAAATGAACAGGAATTTTATGATGGGATAAGAGCCTTGGTGAATTTGCCTTTAACCAATGAGCAAGTTCGTTTTGCTTGGAACGCCTTATTAGTGGGCTTTAGAAAAAATAGCATTGACTGGATCAAGCAAAATAATACTAAGTACAATACTTTTTTATATTCCAATACCAATCAAATTCACCACGATTATTTTATAGCTGAGTTTGAAAACAAAGTAGCTGCTTACCCTTTTGTATCTCTTTTTAAGAAGCCCTATTATTCTCATGAAATGGGAATGCGCAAACCCGACCCGGCGTCTTTTATATATATATTAGAGAAAGAGGGCTTGGAACCAGCTGAAACCCTATTTATAGACGATAATGAGCCCAATATACTAGCAGCCGCCTCAGTGGGACTTAAAGTACTTCATTTAAAAGAGGGTATGACAGTGGAAAAGGATATTGCCGCCTATTTGTAAGCTCTATTTCTTCTTAACTTCCTCAAATTCAATGTATTCGGCCTCAACTGGTGCTTCTTTGGGGACGTAGTTCGTACTCGTATTTTGACCAGCCTTCTGATTGTTTTGGGCATTTCTTACCGCCTCAGCTTGCTGCTTCTGCATTTGCTCCATATTCTTCCTTACCGACCTTACTCCTTTGCTTACTGGCACTACCACCTGGAATATTACTTTGTACAAAAAGTAAATCAAGAACCCATATAGAATAATCTTCGTCATACTGCAAAAATAAGGGCCTTGCCAATAATTTTGGGATATTTCATCCTGTTTTATTACCTTTGGCGTAGAATAGAAGAAAATGTGAAGGGAACGAAATCGTTCCCTTCTTCTTTTTTAAGTATGCAAGCAAACGAGATAATAGCCTTAGTGAATCCAATTTTGGACCAACTTCTCAAAGAGGAGCCTAGTTATTTCTGCGTTTCGGTGAAAGTGAAGCCAACCAATAATATCAAAATATTCTTGGACGGCGACCAAGGCCTGCCTATTGAAAAATGCACTTTTATCAACAGGAAATTGTACCGCATTATGGAAGAAGCGGCCTGGTTTCCCGAAGGTGATTTCTCATTAGAAGTTTCTTCACCGGGAATTGATGAGCCTTTGATCTTGAATCGTCAGTATGTAAAAAATATAGGGCGCAAGGTGGAAGTCACTTTTTTAGATGAAAGCATTAAAGAGGGTGTTTTAAAAACAGTAACAGAAAAAGATATATTAATAGAATGGACAGAAGGAAAAGGTAAAAAAGCAGCAGTGCAAACTTTATTAATTCCTTTTGATCAAATAAAAACAACAATCGTTCAAGTTCAATTTTAACAAACAAATCATCAAGCAAGAAGCTTGAAAAAAAATTATGTTATGGCAAGTATAAATTTAATTGAAGCCTTTCAGGAGTTTAAAGACGCAGAAAGCATTGACCGTCCTACCATGATGAAAGTGGTGGAAGACGTTTTCAAAACCTTATTGAGAAAAAAATATGGTAGCGATGAAAATTTTGACGTTATCGTAAACGCTGAAAAAGGTGACTTGGAAATTATTCGTCGTCGTCAAATTAGAGACGATGATGATGTAGATAATCCTTTAGAAGAAGTTTCTTATTCTGAAGCTATTAAAATTCAACCCGATTATGAAGTTGGAGAGGATTTATTAGAAGAAGTAGACATCTTGGACTTCGGAAGAAGAGCCATACTAGCGGCTAAGCAAACATTGGCTTCTCGTATCAAT
>CAITGN010000036.1:0-6042 GCA_903891965.1 uncultured Bacteroidota bacterium | reverse complement strand
CGTCCACTGCTGATAAAAATAAATTATTAGAGGGCTTGCAAAAATTAGCAAAAATTGAATGTATTCGTTTTTCAGATATTGGAACCCCTGCTGCTACTAATAGGTCGGTAATTGAAAGAGATTATACTTATTCTTGGTTATGCATTTTCAATACAGCTGAAGAAGAAATAATATATCAAGGACATCCTATTCATGATGAATTTAGAAATAACTATGCCCATTTATGGGAGAAAGTAGTTATTTACGATTCAAATACCAATACACAGGAAAGCCAGTAGCAATAAGGCTTAAGCCCCAAATTGCTTCATAGGGTTTATTGAAAATGGTAATCACAAACAAAGCGGCACAGAATAGTAAAAATAGGCCTGGCACAAATGGGTAGCCTATTACTTTATACTTTCTTTCGTATTCAGGATGCTTTACTCTTAATATAATTACGCCAAGCGCTGTACTTCCATAAAATATAAAGGAAGCAAATACTAGCATATCGGTTAATTGATCAAAACTTCCTGAGAATACCAAGGCAATGGCCCAAAAAGCTTGAATGAATAAAGCAATATCGGGTGTATTGTATTTGGGATGCACATTCGCTGCTTTATAAAAAAACAATTTATCTCTTGCCATTGCATACATCATTCTAGCAGAAGTTAAAATAGTGCTATTGGTAGCATTTAATGTAGTTACCACAATTAAGCTAGCCACTAAGACCATTCCAATATGTCCGCTTAGTTTACCTGCCACTTCAACTGCAGCAATTTTATTAGGGGTGAGTTGTATGAAATAATCAATGGGTAAAATATAAACAAAAACAATGTTTAATAAAACATAAGCAGTCATAACTATTAAAGTACCAATACCTAATGCCAGTGGTAAATTTCTTTTTGGATTTTTTATTTCTTCGCCGATATAAGCAATTCCATTCCATCCTTCATAACCCCAAAAAGCGCCCAAACTAGCCACAAATAAGGCTTTCAGCAAACTAAACCCATGTAATTCGGGGGCATTGGGTAATTGGCTAGGGGTTGTTATATTAGCCATACTTCCTTGGGAAGAACCAAAACCAATAGCTAAAAATGCAACAATACTAGTTAACATTAAATAAGTAAGTACTGTACTTAATTTACTTGCAAACTGCGCACCCCTATAATTTAATAAGGTAAGTGCTATAATTAAAAAGGAAGCAACTAATTTAATAAACAAAGCCTGTGTAATGGCTATTCCTAAAAAGCTAATACTGTCTCCAACTATGGGAAGCGGAAATAAACTTGTTAAGGATTGCGCGAAAATATAAGCTAGTGCTGCAATAGAAGCAGTTTTAATAACAGTGAAACTGGCCCATCCATACATAAAAGAAAAAAAGCGACCATATACTTTTTGAAAATAAAAGTACTCCCCTCCAGAATTGGGGAACATACTCACCATCTCAGCAGTGGACAAAGCACCTGCTAAACTAATAAGGCCTGCTAATACCCAACAAAGAATAACTAATGTGGGAGAGCCCAATGTTTGTGACATGGGCGCCAACTTCTTAAACACACCAGAACCAATAATTACACTCACTACTAAAAAAGTAGCAGCGCTAAATCCAATTTTAGGTTTTAATACTTCCATTCTACAATTTAGTGTATTCTAGATAAAGTCTATTATAATCTAGTCACGCCAAAACCAGGTTGGCTATTAATATGCATATAGCCATCCTTTAATTCGAAGCCTCCTGTAACTAAATCCTCCGCTAAATCGAAGCTGCCATCTAAATCGATATACTTAGTATTGGAACAGCAGTAAGCTGCGTGCAAGGCTGCGGTAATACTTATGATACTTTCATCATTACAGCCCCAGAATAAATTAATATTCGCGTTTTTAGCAATAGTCGCAATTTCCATAGCGCCCATGATACCGCCACACTTCATTAATTTAATATTATAAACTCCAAAGGGTTTGCTAATAGCATATTCTAATGCAGCCTGCGGATCTTTCAGTGATTCATCACCCATTAATATAGAACGGTAAGCAGGATCTACTTTTAATAATTCTAATTCTTTGCCTACGGGTAAAGGCTGTTCAATTAATTCTATTTTGGATTTTTTGGTGGCCTCAATAAATTTATTCAAGTCGGCCAAGCTATATCCTTGGTTGGGATCTACTCTTATTATATATTCAGTTGGATATTTTTCATGCAGCTTAAGAATTTTTTCAATGTCTTCATCTACATTCAATCCTAGTTTTACTTTTAATACTTTAAAACCAAGGCTTAAAAAACCTGCAGCATCTTCTAAAGTTTCTTCTACGCTTTTAATACCAATGGTAATAGAGGTAGGTAAGGCTTTTATTTTTTGTCCATAAAATTCAGCAACGGAAATACCTATGAATTTACCAAAGGCATCGTGCATGGCTATATCAATAGCAGCCTGTGTTCCAGGCAAGTGATCAAAATGTTGCCTTGCTTCATAAATCATTTTTTGAAAATGACGAATATCTCTGCCTACAAAATTTTTAACAAATTCAGTTTCTAAATTAACAGCAGTTTGCGCAGTCGTTTCTCCCACCACTTCTCCCGCTGGGCTTCCACAACCATAGCCCACCATGCCATTGGCTAACTCTACTTCAAAAAAAGCTAAACTCACATCGGAGAATGTACTATAGGCAATGGTATAAGGCTTGGTTAAAGCCATTTTTTTTAGATAAGATCTTAGGGCTACTATTTTCATTGGATACTAATTATTTATTTTTTGATTCTTTATTTACACTATTGTATAAATATTTTACTTACACTTAACAGACTATTTTTTTAAATTTTTTAAAGTAGGTAGTATTTTATCTACTCCTTCTTGTATAGGTAATAATACAGGTATCTTTAATTTTTGCTCATACTGCTTTTGAAAAGCAAAGGCTTCTTCGGTGCTACAGTCTTCAGTATGAATACCCACGGCAATTACTTTTGAACCTAATTTTTCTATAATCTCAATTTCCGATTCAACGCTTGGAATAGAGCCCCACTTTTCATCGTGGTCAAAATATTTACGCTTAGGAGCGAATAACAATATTACATGTTTAGCATTCCCTGATATCAATAACTCAATACCACAAGGACCACTCGGGTTTCTTAAAGAAGACTGGCCTTCTAAGAAAATGAAATCGGGTGCAGTTTCTTTCCAACAAGTAAGAATGGCGTTTTCTAATTCTCCAGAAACAAAATCATTCAATGTTGAATCAAAAACAAAACCATATTTACCCCCTTGCAACCAACCGGTTTGTCCAGTGTAAATCATTTCAGCCTTTAGTCCGTCTGCTTCACAGGCCTGTCTTAACATTCTAGCAGTAGTTCTTTTACCCATAGCGCAATCCATGCCTATCACGGCTATGATGGGGGCGGTTACTTTATAAATATCTCCTGTCCAAAAACTAAGTTGTTCTCTTGTTTTAGGTTTTCTTACATCAATTAACTGCACTCCTTTTTCTTTAGCAAGTGCTACTATCTCAGGCTTCTCATTTAAATATTCATGTAAACCATTTACAATAGATAAACCTCCATGAATGGCTTCAATAATGGTGGTTAACATATTACTCGGTAATCTTCCTCCCACTGTAGCCACTCCAATCACTAAAAATTGAATATCAGTAAGTGAACTTGTTGCAGCGCTTAAATTTTCAAACACGGGTATATTTCTGTTTTTACCGTCTAATAAAGTACCTGCATCTTGACCAGCAGTTTCAGCACAGTCTACCACACCTTTAATGGTAAAGCGTTCTGTACCTCTAATAAGTCCATGTGCAGTTTTAGCATCTAGTGCCTTCAATAAACCATTCGTTAATACAATTGCATTATTCATCTTGCTTACCTTTCTTTTAATTTAAAATTTATTTTCTTTTGAGATTTATTTTCTTTTGATAAGCACGCCTGGGTAATTACCAGTAGCCTTTTGATTTTGATAAGTAAGTTGCCCATTAATCCAAACCATTTCAATACCAGTGGATAAAGCTGTGCTATTTTGAATAGTAGCATTGTCCTTTACAGTAGCTGGATTCAATAAAACTAAATCAGCATAATTACCTGCTGCAATAATACCTCTATCTGTAATGCCTAAATGCTTAGCAGTTAAGCCTGTCATTTTATGAATGGCATTTTCTAGTGAAATGATTTTATCTTCTCTAACATATTTTCCTAAGACTCTTGTAAAAGCACCATGTCCTCTAGGATGGCCGCTAGCACTGCCATCGGAACATATATTGGCATAAGGCCATGCCATTAAATTTGCTATATCCTTTTCAATCATTGACTTGGCAGCAATGGCTTCTACTGTTCCTTTAAATTGGGGATTCTTTTCTTTAAAATCAGCTGCAATAGCAATTAATGCCATTAAAGTTACAGATGGTTTTTCATTTCTCATAACTGCTATGGCTGCAAGCGTTTTACCTCTGTAAGCTTCAATAGGTGCATACTTCACTAAATAAGATTCATTCGCATCAAAGTTATGATTCACGGCAAATTCAGCACTTACCGGATTGGTATAATCTCTGGTTGGAAATAAAACTCTTAAGGTGGAGTTCCAATAAGTATAAGGATATATATCGGCTGTAATATTTATTCCTTCGGCTCTTGCTTTTTCTAATTTTGCAATTAAGGCCTTAGAAGATTCCCAGTCATCTTTTTTAGCAATTTTAATATGTGAAATTTGAACTGGCATTTTGGTGACCCTTCCAATTTCAATAATTTCATCAATAGCGTCTTGGAATCTAATATCCTCACTTCTGATATGACTCATATATCTTGACTTAGCCGCTGCAGCAACTTTTGCAAGTTGTATTACTTCATCTTTGCTTGAAAAAAAGGCTTGCTCATATTCAAGCCCAGTAGATAAACCCAAAGAACCTTTATCTAATTCTTTTTGTAAAATAATTTTCATTCTATCTATCTCAGCTTGAGTTGCCTCTCTATACACATCGTTTTCACCCATTACTTCTTCTCTTAATGTTGCCTGCCCTGTATAGTTTCCTACATTCACTGCCATAGAATGCTCTTTAAACATTTTAGCAATCGTATCCATTGCATAACTACCCCCATCCTGACCTATAATAATAGTAGTAATACCTTGGCTATTAGTAGGAATGGCCTCCGGATGATCATCCAAGTCTCCAAAATGATGACTATGAGAATCAATGAAGCCGGGCGCTAAGACCAAACCCTTGCCATCAATGACCTTCTCATTTTGATTGGCTTTTAATACCCCTACTTGTATGATTTTCTTCCCTTGTATTCTTACCGATGCACTATACGCAGGCTTACCCGTGCCATCTATTAATTGCACATTCGTAATGAATTGTGTTGGTTGCGTGCTACTATTTTTTTGCGCAAATAATGGTGTCGTTATTGATAGCAGCAATAAAAAAGAAAAAATGCTTAAAATTTTTGTTTTCATTTTAATGTGTTGTTTTACCATTTTAATAAGGCTAAGAATATTTTAAAAAAATTAAATTACTATTTAAATTACCAAAAACGAATATACATAGCAGCTACTAATCCAAGCACAATAATCACCATTGCTAAATTAGCATTGCTTAATGTATACTTAGTATTGTCTTCTATTAAATCGTTTTCATGTTTTTGTCCACTCTTATCTAATAAACTTACCAGCACAATCGTAATCATGGTAAATGCAAATACTAATCCCATTTGAATTAAATAAGGAATTTCAAATCCGCCATGTCCATTAGAGTAAGCTGTATATAAAATAGTTTCACTTCCTGCAAGGCCCACAATAAACTTATCAAATACAATAGATAAAATAACACCTACAATAATTCCAGTAATAGCTGCTTTTGAAGTTGCTTTTTTCCAGAAGAAGCCTAATAAGAAAACAGGGAAGATAGCAGGAGAAATATAACCTGTATATTTTTGAATAAATTCAAAGCCGCCTTTTCCTCCAATACCTAAAGCATCGTTCCAATTAATAATAATAGCAATGATTAAAGAAATTATAATAATTATGCGTCCTGTTGTTACAATTTTAGTGTCGGAGGCCTCTCTATTAATATATTTTTTAT